>JANJUA010000350.1 GCA_024710825.1 Solirubrobacteraceae bacterium | reverse complement strand
TCGGCCTTGTCGACGCCCATGCCGAACGCGTTGGTCGCCACGACCACGTCGACCTCGCCGCCCATGAAGCGCCGCTGCGCCGCCGCGCGCGCCTCGCGCCCCAGCCCCGCGTGGTAGGCGACCCCCTCGCAGGCGAGCGCGGCGCGCAGCTTGCGCGCCAGCGACTCCGTCGCCGCGCGCGTGCCCGCGTAGACGATCGCCGGGCGGGCCGCCGGGTCGGCCAACGCCCCCACGAGCCGAGCCTCCTTGTCCTCCGTCGTGCGGCAGGGCACGACCGCGAACGTGAGGTTCGGGCGATCGAAGCCGGTCGCCACCCGCACCGGGTCGCGCAGGGCGAGCCGCTCGGCGACGTCGCGCGCCACCTGCGGCGTCGCCGTGGCCGTGGGGGCGACGATCGCCTTGGCCCCCAGCCAGCGGGCGGCGTCCGCCAGGCGGAAGTAGTCCGGACGGAAGTCATGGCCCCACTGCGAGACGCAGTGCGCCTCGTCGACGACGAACAGGCCGACGTCCACGCCCGCGATGCCGTCGAGGAAGCTCGGCGCCGAGAAGCGCTCCGGCGCGACGTAGAGCAGCCGCAGCTGCCCCAGGCGCGCGCGCTCGAGCACCGCGCGGTTGGACGCCGCGCCCGCCTGCGCGTTGACGAGCGCCACCTCCGAGGAGACCCGCCGCAGCGCCTCGACCTGGTCCTGCATGAGCGACACGAGCGGCGAGACGACGACCGTCAGGTCCCGCCGCATCAGGCCCGGGAGCTGGTAGCAGAGCGACTTGCCCGTGCCGGTCGGCATGACCACGAGGACATCGCGCGGCGGGCGGGGATCGAGCACCGCGCGCACCGCCTCCTCCTGACCGGGGCGGAAGTCGGCGAAGCCGAAGTGCTCCCGGAGCGCCGCGCGCGGATCCATCCGAGCGCTACGCGCGCGCGAGCGGCAGCTCGAGCGCGAACTTGCCGTTGGCGGAGTCGCCGTCCGCCAACGGGTAGTGGCCCGTGAAGCAGGCGTCGCAGTGCGTCTCGGCGGAGCCGCCGATCGCGTCGTAGACGCCCTCGATCGACAGGTAGTGCAGGGAGTCGCAGCCCAGCTCCTTGGCGACCTCCTCGACCGTGCGGCCGTGGGCGATCATCTCCTCGCGCGTCGACATGTCGATGCCGTAGTAGCACGGGTGCTTGATCGGCGGGGCGGAGATCCGCATGTGGACCTCGGCGGCGCCCGCGACGCGGAGCATCTCGACGATCTGGCGCGTCGTGTTGCCGCGGACGATCGAGTCGTCGACCACGACGAGGCGCTTGCCCGCCACGACCTCCGGCAGCGGGTTGAACTTCAGCCGCAGGCCGTGCTTGCGCAGCTCCTGGCCGGGCTGGATGAACGTGCGCGCGACGTAGCGGTTCTTGACGAACCCGTCGTCCTGCGGCAGCCCGCTCGCGCGCGCCAGGCCGCGGGCGGCGGCGTTGCCCGAGTCGGGGACCGCGATGACGAGGTCCGCCTCGACGGGCGCCTCGCGCCACAGGTTCTCGCCCATCTTGCCGCGCGAGACCTGAAGCACCTGGCCGCCCATGCGCGAGTCGGGGCGGGCGAAGTAGATGTGCTCGAAGACGCAGAACGCCTCACGGGAGCCGACGACGACCCGGCGCGTCTCGATGCCGCGCTCGCCCAGGCAGACCATCTCGCCCGGGAGCACGTCGCGCAGCAGCTTCGCGTTGATGATGTCGAACCCGCACGACTCGCTCGCCACGCAGTAGCGGTCGTCGAGCTGGCCGAGCACCAGCGGGCGCAGGCCCGACGGGTCGCGGAAGGCGATGACCTTCTCCTTCGTCAGCACGACAGTGGAGAAGGCGCCGCGCAGGCGCGGGATGACGTCGGCGATCGCGTCCTCGACGCGATCGGCCGCGTGCGTCGCGATGAGCGCCGCGATGATCTCCGAGTCCGAGGTCGAGGAGAACGCGACGCCGCGACCGCGCAGCTCGGCGTGCAGCTCCACGGCGTTCGTGAGGTTGCCGTTGTGCGCGAGCGCGATCTCGTGGCGGTCGCTGCGCCACACCGGCTGCGAGTTCTCCCACGCGTTCGAGCCGGTCGTCGAGTAGCGGACGTGGCCGACGGCGAGGTCGCCGGCCAGCGCGCGCAGCGACTGCTCGTCGAAGACCTGCGAGACGAGGCCCAGATCGCGCTGGGTCATTATGTGGCCGCCGAGATCGACGGCGGCGATGCCGGCCGACTCCTGCCCGCGGTGCTGCAGGGCGTAGAGGGAGAAGTAGGCGAGGCGGGAGACGTCCCGCTCAGGCGCGTAGATGCCGAAGACGCCGCACTCGTCGCGCGGGCCGTCGCGCTCGTCCAGGGTCACGAGAAGAGCCTAGCGAGCCCGGAGGTCGAGGCTGGTTCGTGGTGGCTCCACGATGCGAAGAGCGGACGTCGGCGGCAGACTCCAGAACATGCAGATCGTGCTCGTCGTCGTGATCGTCCTGGCCGGGCTCGCCGCGGCCTACGTCGCCTACCAGTCCGTCGTCGGCGGTCCCGGCGCCGTGCGGCGGGGCTTCCGAGCGCTGCCCGTCTCCACCCTCCAGGAGGGGCCGGGCGTGCGCCGGCTGTCCGGCGTGGCCCGGGCGCTCGGCGACCCGCCGCAGAGCGAGGCCAGCGGCCGTTCGTACCTCGCGCGGGATCTGCGGATCGTCGCGTCGGACGGCGGCAGCCCGGGCAACAGCACGCGGGGCGCCCAGCAGGCGGTCGACTTCCTGCTCGACGACGGCACCGGGGTCGCGCTCGTCCGCGCGCAGGAAGGGCGGGTCGCGCTCTCGCGCGACTTCGAGGCGCCGCGGACCACTCTCGACCAGGCGCCGTGGGCGGACGCGCTGCTGCGTGCCGGCGGCTACAGCAACGGGTCGCCGTCGACGTGCCGGCTGCGGATCTACGAGGGGGTGCTGGCGCCGGGCGATCGGGCGGGGGTGGTCGGCTCGGTCGAGCCGCCGGACGCCGCCGCGCGCGCCGCCGGCGCCACCGCGATCGTGCGGCCCGCCGACGGCGTGGAGCTGCTGATCCGCGCGGAGGACGCGTCGAGCGACGCGCCCTGAGCCGGGCACGGCCGGGCAGGCGCGCCGCGCTCAGTCGAAGAGCGCCGCGAGGGCGCCATGGGCGGCGCGCAGCTCGTCCAGGCTCGCGTGGAGGCCCGGCCCGCGGATGCTCTCGCCGCGGACCGTGCCGATGATCGTCACCGGGATCCGCTCGGCGAGCTCGCGCAAGGCGGCCTCGGGCGCCGAGACGACGAACCCGCCCGGCCCCTCGCCGAAGACGCGCTCCTCGTCGGCGACGTCCAGCTCCAGCTCCGCGCCCAGCCCGCCGGCCAGGCAGGACTCGGCGACCGCGGTGAGCAGGCCGCCCTCCGCGACGTCGTGGGCGCTGGACAGCCGCCCGCCGCGGACGGCGTCGCGGATCGCCGCCTGGGCGGCGCGGACCGCCGCGACGTCGGTCTCGGGCAGCCCATCCGGCAGCGGCTCGCCGCGCAGCTTCGCCAGCTCCGAGCCGGGCAGCGCGGGCGCGAACGGCCCGGCGATCGCGATCGCGTCGCCCTCGCGGGCGAAGCCCGTGCGGCCGGCGTGCAGCGGGTCGGGCAGCTCGCCGACCATGCCGACCACCGGGGTCGGGTAGATCGGCCCCTCGCCGCCTTCGTTGTAGAGCGAGACGTTGCCGCCGACGACCGGCAAGTCCAGCGCGCGGCAGGCGTCGCCGAGGCCGCGGACCGCCTCCGTGAGCTGCCAGGCGATGTGCGGCTTCTCCGGGTTGCCGAAGTTCAGGCAGTTCGTCAGGCCGAGCGGCTCGGCGCCCGCGCAGGCGAGGTTCGCGGCGCACTCGAGCACCGCCTCGACCGCGCCGCGGTAGGGGTCGCAGGCGACGCGGCGGCCGTTGCCGTCGATCGAGATGCCGATCGCGCCCCCATTGGGCATGGCCAGGACGGCGGCGTCGGCCTGCTCGGGGCGGCGCACCGTGCGCGAGCCGACCACCGAGTCGTACTGCTCGAACAGCGGCCGCCGCGAGGCGACGTTCGGGCTGGCCAGCAGGCCGAGCAGCACGTCGCGCGCCGCGGTCGCCTCCAGCGTGCGGGCGGGCGCGTCGTAGAGCGGCGCGGCGGGGGCGGCCGGCTCGAGGTCGTAGAGCGGGCAGTCGTCGACCAGCGCCTCGACCGGGATGTCGCCCACGCGCTCGTCGCCGTCGAAGATCTCCATGCGGCGCGTGTCGGTGATCTCGCCGATGACCGTCCCGCCGACCTCCCAACGCGCGCACACCTCCAACACCGCGTCGACCCGCCCCGGCTCGCAGACGCACAGCATGCGCTCCTGCGACTCGGAGACCATGATCTCGAACGGCTCCATGTCCGCCTCGCGCAGCGGGACCTGGCGGACGTCGATGCGCAGCCCCACCTCGCCCTTGGAGGCCATCTCGCTCGACGAGGACGTCAGGCCGGCCGCGCCGAGGTCCTGCAGCGCGACGAGCAGGCCGCGGTCGAGCAGCTCCAGCGAGCACTCGAGCAGCTTCTTCTCCTCGAACGGGTCGCCGATCTGGACGGTGGGGCGCTTGTCGGCGTCCGCGTCGCCGAGCTCGGCGGAGGCGAGCACGGAGGCGCCGCCGATCCCGTCGCGACCGGTGGAGGCGCCGAAGAGGACGAGCTTGTTGCCGACCCCCGCCGCGGCGCTGCGGATCAGCCGCTCGCGCTCGACGAGCCCGACGCACATCGCGTTGACCAGGCAGTTCTGCTCGTACGGGGCCTCGAAGTAGACCTCGCCGCCGACGTTCGCGACGCCGACCGAGTTGCCGTAGTGGCCGATCCCCGCGACCGCGTGGTCGAGCAGGTAGCGCGAGCGCTCGGAGGTCGGCTCGCCGAAGCGCAGGGAGTCGAGCACGGCGATCGGGCGGGCGCCGATGGCGAAGACGTCGCGCAGGATGCCGCCGACGCCGGTCGCCGCGCCCTGGAACGGCTCGACCGCGCTCGGGTGGTTGTGCGACTCGACCTTGAACGCGACCGCCCAGCCGTCGCCGACGTCGACCGCGCCTGCGTTCTCCCCCGGCCCGAGGACGAGCCGCGGGCCCTCCACCGGCAGCGTGCGCAGCAGCTTCTTGGAGTGCTTGTAGGCGCAGTGCTCGCTCCACATGAGCGAGAACATCGCCAGCTCGACCTGGTTGGGCTCGCGCCCGATCCGGTCGACGATGCCGTCGTACTCGCCCTCGGTCAGTCCGAGGGCGACCGCCTCAGACCGCGACACCGGCGTGGGCCATCGAGGAGAAGATCGAGAGGCCGTCGACGGAGCCGGTCAGGGGGTCGACCGCGTGCTCCGGGTGGGGCATGAGGCCGAAGACGTTGCCGGCCGCGTTGCGGACACCGGCGATCTCGTCCTGCGAGCCGTTGAAGCAGTGGCCGGTGGCGTAGCGCAGGACGACGAGGTCCGGATCCAGGTCGGGCGCGTAGAAGCGGCCGGTCTGGTGCTTGGCGGGGATCGAGAGCAGCTCGCCGGGGGCGCAGCGGTTCGTGAAGGCGGTCTCGGCGTCGACGACCTCGAGATCGACCTGGCGGCAGACGAAGCGGCGCTCGACGTTCGGCAGCAGCGCGCCGGGCAGCAGGCCGGCCTCACACAGGACCTGGAAGCCGTTGCAGATGCCGAGGACGAGGCCGCCGTCGTGCGCGAACTCGATGACGGACTCCATCACGGGCGAGAAGCGGGCGATGGCGCCGGCGCGGAGGTAGTCGCCGTAGGAGAAGCCGCCGGGCACGACGATCGCGTCGGCCCCCTTGAGGTCGCGGTCGCCGTGCCAGAGCAGCTCGGCGTCGGCGACCTTCGCACAGGCGAGCAGCGCGTCGCGCTCGTCGCAGGAGCCGGGGAACTGCAGGACGCCGAACTTCACGGAGCGGTCACCCCCGTGGGGCATCCGGCCCCACGTCCGGAGACGTCTCTTCGGCCTCCGGCGTCAGTATCGAGTACTCCTCTATCAGCGTGTTGGCGAGCAGCTTCTCGCACATCGGCCCGACCTGGGAGACGTCGTTGACGTCGAGCTCCACGAGCCGGCCGACGTGGACGTTGGCGACGCCCTGGAAGCCGAGCGCCGGCAGGACGCGCTCGACCGCCTTGCCCTGCGGGTCGAGGATGCCCTCCTTGGGGCGGATCAGGACGCGGACGCGAGTGCTCACGACATCCAAGCTACAAGACCTCCCGGGCGTACACTGTGCGTCAGATGACGTACTACGACCGGGATTCGGACATCGTGTACGTGACGTTGGCGGAGCGTGAGGTCGACCACTCCGTCGAGCACGACTGGGGCCTGCTGGACGTGGACGCGCAGGGGACCGCGGTGGGCGCCGAGTACTGGCACGCCTCGCGGCGGCTCCCCACGGAGCTGCTCGCCGTCCTCCCGGCCCCGCCGCGCCGCGTCTCGTCGGCCGTCTGATATGGGCGAGGGTTTGTCAAGTCGG
>JANJUA010000235.1 GCA_024710825.1 Solirubrobacteraceae bacterium | reverse complement strand
GCCGGGGCGGCCGCGGCGACCGCCGCGGCGGACACGCCGAACACCTCCTCGAGCGCCTTGATGCGCTCGGCGAGCTCGAGCACGCTGATGCCCTTGAGCTCCTCGATCCACTCCTGAGTGCTGGTCGCCATGTTCGTCTACTCCTCGTCGTTCGAAGTCGTTGCTGATGCGTCGTCGGCGCCCTCGGCGGGCTCCTCGCTGGACTCGGCCGCCACGGGCGGCTCCGCGTCCTGGTCCGGCGTCTCCTCGGCGGGCGGCTCGTCGCCCCCGGCCTCGGCGGCCGGCTCCGCCCCGGGCTCCGCCGGAGCCTCCGCGGGCGCGCCCTGGCCCACGAGACCCTGCTCGGCGATCTGGCCGAGCTGGATCGCGAGGCCCGAGATGAGCGCGTTGAGCGTGCGGACGAGCCCGCCGATCGGCGAGGCCACCACGCCCACGAGCTGCCCGTAGAGCACCTCGCGCGAGGGCAGCCGCGAGATCGCGCGGATCTGGTCCGGCTCCAGCGTCTCGCCGTCCATGATCCCGCCCTTGAACGGCAGCAGGTCCGTCGCCCGCGCGTAGTCGGCAAGCGCCTTGGCGGCGGCGGCCGCGTCGCCCTTGACGAAGGCGAGCGCGGTCGGGCCCTCCAGGAGGGCCTTCAGGCTGTCGGCGCCCGCCTGGTCGGCGGCGCGCTCGGTCAGGGTGTTCTTGACGACCCGGAAGCGGGTGTCGGCTTCGCGCAGCTTCGCGCGCAGCTCGGCCGCCTGCGGGACGGAGATGCCGCGGTAGTCCACGGCGAAGACCGCCTGGGACTGCTCGATCTCCGTGGCGATCTCAGCGATCGCCGCAGCTTTCTGCTCTCGGTTCATCAGCCTCCTATCCCGGTCTTACGGGTCGCCGGGGGTCTGTGGAGAGGGGCTGTCGCGCAGGCCGTCAGGCCGGGACGGCCTCCTCGACGATGTCGCGGGTCCGGGTGTGGTCGACCTTCACGCCCGGGCCCATGGTGGACGCCAGCGTGACGGAGCGGATGTAGCGCCCCTTCGCCGCGGACGGCTTGGCCCGGATGATCTCCTCGATCACCGCGGCGTAGTTCTCGAGCAGCGCCTGCTCCTCGAAGGACGTCTTGCCGATGGTCAGGTGGACGATCGCGGTGCGGTCGGTGCGGTACTCGATCTTGCCGGACTTCGCATCCTCGACGGCCTTGCGCACGTCCATCGTCACCGTGCCGACCTTCGGGTTGGGCATCTTGCCCTGCGGGCCGAGGATGCGGCCCAGACGGCCGACGACCGGCATCATGTCCGGCGTCGCGATCGTGACGTCGAACTCGGTGAAGCCGTCCTCGACGCGCTTGGCCAGGTCGTCGGCGCCGACGACGTCCGCGCCCGCCTCCTCCGCCTCCTGCGCCTTGGCGCCCTGCGCGAACACGGCGACGGTCACCTCCTTGCCCAGTCCGTTCGGCAGGCCGATCGTGCCGCGCAGCTGCTCGTCGGCGTGCCGGACGTTGAGGCCGGTGCGGATGTGGAGCTCGACGGACTCGTCGAACTTCGCGCGCTTGAGCTGCTTGACCAGGGCGACGGCCTCGGCCGGCGCGTACTCGCGCTCGCGGTCGACGCGGGCCCAGGCCTCCTCGTAGGTCTTGCCGTGCTTGCTCATCAGGCCTGCACCTCCACGCCCATCGAGCGGGCGGTGCCCGCAATGATCTTCGCCGCCTGGTCGACGTCGTGCGCGTTCAGGTCGGGCAGCTTCTTGGTCGCGATCTCGCGGAGCTGGTCCTGCGTGATCGTGCCGACCTTCTCCTTGTGCGGCTCGCCGGACCCCTTGTCGATGCCGAGCGCCTGGCGGATGAGCACCGCGGCGGGCGGGGTCTTCGTCACGAAGGTGAACGAGCGGTCCTCGAAGACCGTGATCTCGACCGGGATCGTCGTGCCCATGTCGTTCGCCGTCTGCGCGTTGAACGCCTTGACGAACTCCATGATGTTGATGCCGTGCTGGCCGAGGGCGGGACCGACCGGCGGCGCCGGGCTGGCCTGGCCGCCGGGGGCCTGCAGCTTGATGGTGGTGAGGACCTTCTTGGCCATCAGGAGGTACCTCCGCTGGGCATCCGGCCCAGCGTTCTGATGATGTAGCTGCGCATCACGCTCGCTTCTGGGTTAGATCTTCTTGACCTGGTCGAAGCCGACTTCGACCGGGGTCTCGCGTCCAAAGATAGAGACAAGGACCTTCAGGCGGCCGGCGTCGTCGTTGATCTCGGAGATCTCGCCCGAGAAGTCCGACAGCGGGCCGTGGATGACCTTGACCGACTCGCCGATGGTGAACTGCGCGCGGGTGCGCGGCGCCGTCGCGACCTCCTTCTTGAGGAGGCGGTCCACCTCGGCCTGGGTGAGCGGCACCGGCTCGTTGCTGGCGCCGACGAAGCCCGTCACCCCGGGCGTGCCCTTCACGAGGGTCCACGAGTCCTCGTTGAGGTCCATGTTCACGAGCACGTAGCCGGGCATCGTGCGCTTCTCGACCGTGACCTTCTGGTTGTCCTTCATCTCCGACACCGACTCGGTCGGGACGACCACCTGGCGCACGGCGCGCTGCTGACCGAGCGAGACCACGCGGTGCTCGAGGTTCTGCTTGACCTTGTTCTCGTGGCCTGAGTAGGTGTTGACGACGTACCAGCGGAACATTTCAAAGACGCTTCTTCTCGTGGATCAGATGATGAAGTCGACGATCTCCTGGGCGACGACGTCCGAGAGGCCGAGGAAGCCTCCCGCGATGACGACGAAGCCCAGCACCACCGCGGTGGCCTGCGCCACCTGACGGCGATCCGGCCACTGCACGCGCTGGAGCTCCGCCCAGCTCGCCCGCAGGAAGTTGAGAACGCGGTTGCCCTCCGGCTTCGGACCGGTCTCGCGAGCCACCTCGGCGCGCTGCGCCTTGGTGGCCTGTGCGGCCTGGCGTTCGAGCTCCGCCTCGTCGACGTCGCTCGCCTCGCCGTCCGCCCCCGCGATCAGGGCGGCGTCGACCTCCTCGACCTCTCCCGAGGCGTGTTCGAGCTCGCCCGAGACGTTCTCGTGCTCGGGCTTGTGGGAGGACCGGTTCTTGCGGTCCTTCGCGCGCTCTCGCCTACGGGCCATCGGGGTCGGGGCGACCTACCGCGTCTCGCGGTGGCTCGTGTGCTTCCGGCACCAGCGGCAGAACTTCCGCAGCGTGATGCGATCGGGGTTGTTGCGCTTGCTCTTGTTCGTCTGGTAGTTGCGGCGCTTGCACTCCTCGCAGGCGAGGGTCACGGCGATCCGCACGTCTCCGCGGGCCATACGGCGCTCCCGGGTCAGGACATGGAAACGACCCGCCGGCGGCAGGTCGGACCGCCCATGGTACTACGCCGAGACCTCCGCGTCGCCCTCCGATGCGCTGGCTACCGTCTCGCGCCATGCCGCGGCAGCGCTTCCTGGTCGCCATCGGGGGCGTCTTCGCCGCCACGATCAGCTCGTTCGTCGCCCTCGGCGCCGTCCTGCCGGTCCTCCCACGCTACGTGCACGGCCCGATCGGAGCGGGCGACGTCGCGGTCGGCGTGGCGGTCGGAGCGTTCGCGGTGACGGCGATCGTGGCCCGGCCGTGGGCCGGGCGGCTGGCCGACGAGCGCGGCCGGCGGGTCGTCCTGCTCTGGGGCACGCTGCTGGCCGCCGCGGGCGGAGCGCTGCTGTTCGTGCCCGCGGGGGTTCCCGGCGTGGTCCTGTCGCGGCTGGTCTACGGCGCCGGCGAGGGGTTCGTCTTCACCGCGGGCACGGCATGGGTGGTCGACGTCGCGCCGCTCGACCGCCGGGCGCAGGCGATCGGGCTCTTCGGCCTGTCGGTGTGGGGCGGTATCAGCCTGGGGGCGCCGATCGGCGAGCTGCTCCTGTCGGTCGGGAGCTACGAGGCCGTCTGGGCGTTCGCGACGCTCGCGCCGCTGACCGGCGCGGCGATCGCCTCGCGGCAGACGGCGCCCGCGGTCGTGCCGCTCGCGGCCGGCGCGCCACGGCCGCCGCTGATCGTCCGCGAGGCGATCGGCCCGGGCATCCCCCTCGCGCTGACGAACGCGAGCTACGCCGTGCTGGCGGGGTTCGCGGTCCTGCATCTCGAGGCCCGGGGGTCGGGGCACGGCGCGCTGGTCTTCACGGCGTTCGCGCTCGCGA
>JANJUA010000316.1 GCA_024710825.1 Solirubrobacteraceae bacterium | reverse complement strand
GTGTGCCTGATCGGGGTGGCGATCATCATGTACTCGCCGCGGAGCGCATAGCTCAGCCGCTCACGCCAAGGGCGTGGATGATCTCGTCCAGCGCGGGACGATCATCTGCCGACGAGATGGCCACGGTCAGATGCTCGCCCGCGAAGTCAAGGCGAAGAACGGACAGCACTCGCTCTCAGCCGCCAACGCATCCCGCGCCTGATCGGCGTCTACCTCGTCGTCAAGGCGAACGGTGAGACGCCTGGGCACACTGGGGTAGGGCCTGGGCACGAAGACCGGCGTTTCGGCCCCGTGCCACTTGAGAGGGAGTCTGGCGCAAGAAAGCGCTGAATTCCGACTCTGGCAACGGCTCCTGACAGCAGAAAAGCCCGCGATTTGCGGGCTCATCTGTCGATGCCGGAGGAGGGACTCGAACCCCCGACACGCGGATTATGATTCCGCTGCTCTAACCGACTGAGCTACTCCGGCGGGGGCGCGCAGTCTAGTGCCTCTCGTAGGCTGGGCGCATGGCACGCTACGGGAAGCGCGCGGACCTCATCGTCTACGAGGAGGAGCCGTTCAACGCCGAGACGCCGCGCGTCGCGCTGGCGGAGGCGGGGGTGACCGCGACGGACGCCTTCTACGTGCGCGGGCACGGGCCGGTGCCCGACGTCGACCCCGCCGCGTGGCGGCTGAAGGTGGACGGGCTGGTGGAGCGCGAGCTCGACCTGTCGCTCTCGACGCTGCGCGAGGCCTTCCGCGAGCGGGAGGTCACGGCGACGCTCCAGTGCGCGGGCAACCGGCGCGCGGGCCTGGTGGCGATCCGGGACATCCCCGGGGAGGCGCCGTGGGGGCCGGGGGCGACCGGCACCGCGTCGTGGACGGGGGTCTCGCTCGCCGACGTCCTGGCGCTGGCCGGGCCGCTGCCCGAGGCCGAGCACGTCGGGTTCGTGGGCGCCGACCTGAGCGAGGAGATCGCGCCCGCCGAGCCGTTCGCCGGCTCGGTGCCGCTCGACAAGGCGCGGCGCCCCGAGGTGCTGCTCGCCTGGGGGATGAACGGAGCGCCGCTGGAGCCGGTGCACGGCGCGCCGGTGCGGGTCGTGGTCCCCGGGTACATCGGCGCGCGCAGCATCAAGTGGCTGGAGCGCATAGAGGTGCGCGCCGAGCCGTGGCGCGGGCACTTCCAGCACGTCGCCTACCGGCTGCTGCCCGAGCACGGCACGCCGGGACCGGGGGCGGGGATGCCGCTCGGGCTCGTCGCGCTCAACGCCGACGTGCTCGCTCCCGAGGACGGGGGCACGGTGCCCGCCGGAGCGACGGAGGTGCGCGGGTACGCGTTCGCGGGCGGCGAGCGGCACGTGGCGCGCGTCGACGTCTCCCTCGACGGTGGAACGGCCTGGACGCAGGCCGAGCTGCTCGACGACCTCGGTCCCTGGGCCTGGCGCCACTGGCGCACCACGGTCGACCTGTCGCCGGGCGAGCACGAGATCCTCGTGCGCGCGTGGGACTCGAGCGCCGCGACGCAGCCCGAGGACGAGGCGGCGCTGTGGAACCCGAAGGGCTATGTCAACAACGCCCGCCCGCGCATCCGCGTGCGGGCGGTCTGAACGGGCTCAGTCGGTCGGCAGGCACGCCGCGCATACGCCGTGCACGACGGTGTCCGCGCGATCGGGCACGAAGCCCGCCTCGCGGGCGGCGGTGATGACCTGGGCGTCGTCGATCTCGGCCTCGAGGTCGACGACGGCGCCGCAGCGGCGGCAGACGACGTGGTGGTGCGCGTCGGTGCGCGGGTCGTACAGGACGGCGCCCCCGCCGGCGGACACCCGCCGGACGCTGCCGAGCTCCTCGAGCAGCTCGAGCGTCGCGTAGACGGTCGGCAGCGACACTCCGGGGAGGCGGTCGCTCACCGCGGTGAGCACCTGCTCGGCCGTGACGTGGGTGTCGAGCTCCCGTACGACGCGGGCGATCGCCAGGCGCTGTGGCGTGACCCGCTGTCCGCGCTCCCGGAGCGCGGCACAGAGCGCATCCTCCGGCACTCGGATATCGGTCGCCTGTCCCACACCAAGAAGCCTAGCAACCGAGAAGCAAGCCTAATGCCACTGCTGTTCTAAGGCACTTGTTATAGTGGCGGCATGAGCGCCCCTACGAGCGGCACCGAACTCCGTCCTCCGAGCCCGGCCGAGGCTCGGTATCTCGAGGTCATGGGCCGGCTCGGCCGGCACGACACGCCGGTCGCGGGAGCGGCCGTCGCCCGCTCGCTCGGGCTGTCCGCCCCGACGGTCCACGAGATGCTGCGGCGCCTCGCGGCCGACGGCTACATCGTGCGCGCCGAGGTCGGCGGCTGGCTGCTCACCGACATGGGCCGCCGCCAGGCTGCCGCCGTCCGGCGTCGCCGCCGCGTCGTCGAGCACTTCCTGCGCACGGTCCTCGACGTCCCCGAGGACGAGGTCGCCATCGAGGCCGACGCGCTCCTCACCGCCATCTCGCCGGCGCTCGAGGACCGTCTCCGCGCCGCGAGCTGGCCGGGCGAGCGCCCGTGCACGACGCCGGGCGACACAGACCGCAAGCTGCGCTTCGTGCCGGTCGGCCACGCCCGGCGCTGAGCCGGTAGCGTCCTCGCGCGTGTCCGAGGACCTCGACCGCGCCGTCCACGCCGTCCTGCATCGCTGCCTCGCCGTGCGCGAGGGCGAGGAGGTCGTCATCGTCGGCGACCACTCCACCGCCGACATCGCCGCTGCGCTGCGCGACGACGCCGAACGGGCCGGCGCCGACGCGACTCTCGTGGTCGCCACCGCCCGCGCGACCGACGGCGAGGAGCCATCGAAGGCCGTCGCCGAGGCGCTCGCCGCCGCGGACGTCTTCGTGGCGCCGACCGCCTGGTCCATCTCGCATACGCGCGCGCGCAAGCGGGCCTCCGACGCCGGCGCCCGCGGCGCGACGATGCCGCACGTCACGGCGGACATGCTCACCCGCCTCATGGCGGCCGACTTCGACCTCATGGGCCGCCGCTCGCGCGCCGTCGCGGAGCTGCTGAGCGCCGCCGACGGCGCCCAC
>JANJUA010000269.1 GCA_024710825.1 Solirubrobacteraceae bacterium | reverse complement strand
ACGCGGCGGTGGCGGGCGGCGAGCCGGGCTAGACTCCCGCTCACGCGCCCGTAGCTCAGTGGATAGAGCGCTTGCCTCCGGAGCAAGAGGTCGCAGGTTCGAATCCTGCCGGGCGCGCTGAGGGGCCCTCCGTCAACCGTCTAGAGCGGACAGGCCTCGAGCGTCTCGCTCGTCGTCTTCGCATCGATGCCGCGGAGAACCCAGTCTCCGAACTCGTCGCGGAAAACGACGAACTTACCGCCCGTGTACGTGTTGCGGTAGGTCCAGTGCTCGTTGCAAGTCGTCCAAGTGGCCTTGGCGATCTTGACCGGGAAGACCCACGTCCGCACGCCCTTCGGCACGCCGTCCCGCCAGGTCCCGATCCGCGGCTTGGCGAACCGCGGCTTGCTGACCGTGATCTTAAGCTTGTCGATGACGGGCACGTCGCTCTCGGCGAACCCCGCGTAGCGCTCCTCGAGCATCTTCGTGACGAGCTTCACACTCGGCGCCTTCGGCTTCTTGGCCGCCGAGGCCGGGCCGGAGATGGCCAGAAGCAGGAGGCCGACGGCGAGCAGCGGCAGAAGGCAGCGCGAGGGCAGCGTGGACGGTCCGTGTCGATGCATCGCGTCACAGTAGCCATGAGACCGAATTCCGTGGCCGGCCGACGACAGCCGTGGCCCCCGAGCACAGGCTCCCCCGTGCTCCGTCACCTGGCGGTTGTGCGGTCGGCGGCGATACGCCACTAGCTCGACCGTGGCGAGGACCAGGCAGCCAGCAGGACCTGGGCGGAGGATCGTCCGCCATGACGTCGTCGAAGCCGCCTCCGCGCAGCCCTGCACTCCGTCGACGAGTCCGAAGCGCGCGTGGCCCGTCACCATGCGCGGATGGTCCGATCGCGGCGCTGCGCCGTCCTCGCCCTCGCGCTGGCGGGCCTCGCCGGCTGCGGCCACGCGTCCGTGGCCGACACCCCAGCGTCCACCGCCGCGGCCGCCCGCCTCGCGGCGTCGCCCGCCGAGCCCGCCTCGAATCCTGCCGGCCCCCGTCGGGTCGACCTCACCGTCGCCGTCAGCGGCGATCTGCTGATCCACGCCCCGGTGTGGCAGCGGGCGGCAACGCTCGCGGGCGGTCAGGGCTACGACTTCGCGCCGCTCCTGCGTCACGTCCGCCCCTGGATCGCCGGCGCCGACCTCGCGCTCTGCCAGCTCGAGACGCCGATGACGTCCGCGCCGCCGAGCGGCTTTCCGATCTTCAACACCCCGCCGGCGCTCGCGCGGGCGATCCGCGCCACAGGCTGGGATGCCTGCTCCACCGCCTCCAACCACACGCTGGACCAGGGCCAGTCCGGCGTCGACCAGACGATCGCCGCGCTGCGACGCGCCGGGGTGCGCCACGCCGGCTCGGCGGCGAGCCGAGCGGGCGCGCGCCGGCTGCTCGTCTTGCGGCGCAGGGGCGTCAAGATCGCGATCCTCGCCTACACGACGACCACCAACGGGCTTGCGCCGCCGCACCCCTGGTCGGTCAAGCTGGCCGACCCCGACCGCATCGTCCGCGACGCGCGCCGCGCCCGCCGCCGCGGCGCGCGGGTGGTGTTGGTCAACCTCCACTGGGGCGATGAGTACCGCCACGCGCCGACCGACGCGCAGCTGCGCCTCGCGCGCCGTCTCTCGCGCTCGCCGGACATCACCGCCGTCGTCGGCCAGCACGCCCATGTCGTCCAGCCGATCCGGCGCGTGCGGGGCCGCTGGATCGTCTTCGGCGAGGGAAACCTGCTGTCCAACCAGACCGCTGCGTGCTGCCCGGCGGCGACGCAGGACGGGATCATCGCGCTGCTTCGCATCCGCGTCGGCGGCCACGGCGCGGCCCGCGCCCGGGTCCGCCGAGTCGCCTACCTCCCCACCTGGGTACGCCACCCCGACTACGCCGTCCTGCCGGTCGGCCGTGCGCTGCGCCGCGGCTGGGCGCCCGCCGATCAGCTGCGAGCCTCGTGGCATCGCACGGTCTCCGTCGTCGGACGCGGACCCCGCCTGCAGCCCGTTCCGCGGCGCCTTCCGCGCTGAGCCGCAACGCCCTCGACGGTGCGCGCCCGGTGCCGTCAGCAGCCGTCGCGCGGCAGATGGTCCTCGGCCCAGCGCGCGATCTCCTCGAGCGCGGGCATCAGAGCGCGCCCGCGGTCGGTCAGGGCGTAGGACACGGCGACCGGCGGCCCCTCCTCGACCGTGCGCGCGATGAGCCCGCCGGCGGCGAGGTCCGTCAGCCGATCGGAGAGCACCGAGTCGCTGATGCCGTCGATCGCGCGCGACAGCTCACGGAAGCCGGCCGCTCCTTCGCTGAGATGCCCGAGCACGACCGCGTTCCAGCGCTTGCCCAAGAACCGGAAGGCGCGCGCGAGCCCGTCGGCGCGCGGCACGCACGCCTCGGGCGGCAGGGCATCGACGTGGTGGATCGGGGCGACGATGACGACAGAATAGCAAAACCGAAGTTGCTAGTCTTTTAGAAGCTGCTTCGGATAGTCACGGGTGCGCGGAGCGCACGGAAGGGACGCGACATGACCGACTACGGTCACGACCTCAGATTCGGGACGTTCATCACCCCGCAGGCCCGCCGGCCGGACGCGGTCGTCGCGCTCGCCCAGCTCACCGAGCGTGCGGGCCTGGACCTCGCCACGTTCCAGGATCACCCCTACCAGCCCGCGTTCCTGGACACGTGGACGCTGCTCTCCTGGGTCGCCGCCCAGACGCGAACGCTGCGCGTGGCCCCGAACGTCGCCAACCTGCCGCTGCGCACGCCGGCCGTGCTCGCGCGCTCGGCCGCGAGCCTCGACCTGCTCTCCGGCGGCCGCGTCGAGCTCGGGCTCGGCGCCGGCGCGTTCTGGGACGGGGTCGCGGCGATGGGCGGGCCCCGCCGCACACCGGGCGAGGCCGTCGACGCGCTCGGCGAGGCCATCGACGTCATCCGCGCGATCTGGGACACCGGCGAGCGCGGCGGCGTCCGCGTGGAGGGCGAGCACTACCACGTGCGCGGCGCCAAGCGGGGTCCCGAGCCGGCGCACGACATCGGCATCTGGCTGGGCGCATACAAGCCGCGGATGCTGCGCCTCACCGGCCGCAAGGCCGACGGCTGGCTGCCCTCGCTGTCCTACCTGGACCTCGCCGACGTACCGGAGTCGAACCGCACGATCGACGACGCCGCCGAGGCGGCCGGTCGCTCTCCGCGCGAGATCCGGCGGCTGCTGAACATCGGCGGCGCCTTCGGCGACTCCGGCGCCGGGTTCCTGC
This sequence comes from Solirubrobacteraceae bacterium, assembly GCA_024710825.1. Lineage (GTDB taxonomy): Bacteria > Actinomycetota > Thermoleophilia > Solirubrobacterales > Solirubrobacteraceae > Capillimicrobium. Next base: position 1,565 of record JANJUA010000269.1, on the reverse strand, counting down.
AGGGCTCGCCCGAGGAGTGGGTCGAAGGGCTGCTGGCGCTCGTGCTCGAGCACGGCTTCTCGACCTTCCTGCTGGCGGGCGACGACCCCCGCGCGATCCAGACCTTCGGCGAGGAGGTCGCCCCGGCGCTTCGGGAGGCGGTCGCGCGCGAGCGCGCCCGCGCCGGGACGTCGACCGGCCCGGCCCGCGGGCGGGACGCCCTCGCACAGCGGGCCGACGGCATCGACTACGACGCGATCCCGGCCGAGCTGGCCGCGCGCGCCGTCGAGCCCGGCGACCGCGCCTATGCGGCGGTGCGCTCGACTTACGTACACCGTGGGTCGCCCGGCCTCGTGCTGCGCCCGACGGACGCGCGCGAAGCGCGCGAGGCGCTGGTCTACGCGCGCGAGCAGGACGTGGCGCTGGCGGTGCGCAGCGGCGGCCACGGCGTCAGCGGCCGCTCGACCAACGACGGGGGCATCGTCATCGATCTGGGCGCGCTGAACGGCGTCGAGGTGCTCGATCCCGCGACCGGGCGCGTCCGCCTGGGGCCCGGGGCGCGCTGGGGCGAGGTCGCCCGCGCGCTCGCGCCCCATGGGCTCGGCATGAGCTCGGGCGACTACGGCGACGTCGGCGTCGGCGGGCTCGCGACGACCGGCGGCATCGGCTTCCTCGCGCGCCGCCACGGGCTGACGATCGACCACGTGGTGGCCGCCGACGTCGTGCTCGCCGACGGCCGCCTCGTCCGCGCCGACGCCGAGCAGCGGCCCGACCTGCTGGGGGCGCTGCGCGGCGCGGGCGGGAACTTCGGGATCGTGACCGCGCTGGAGCTCGAGGCCTATCCGGTCGGCGACGTGGTCTTCTCGACGATGACGTTCGATGCCGCCGCCACCGGCGAGCTGCTGGAGCGCTGGGGAGAGGCGCTCGAGCGGGCGCCCCGCGAGCTGACCAGCTTCCTCACCCTCGCCGGGCGGCGCGAGCGGCAGACGGCCCACCTCTACTCCGTCTACGCCGGTGCCGACACCGACGCCGCAGTCGCGGCGCTGACGCCGCTGCTGGAGATCGGGCCCGTCCTCGGCCAGCAGGCCCAGCTCGTCCCGTACCCGGCGATCGTCGCCCCGCAGGGCGGCCGGCACGTCGGCGCCGGGACGGCGATCGTGCGCTCGGCGCTGTTGGACCACCTCACCCCCGAGGCGTCCCGTGCGCTCGGCGGGCTGGCGCAGACGGGCCTGGCGCCGCTCATCCAGATCCGCTCGGTCGGCGGCGCCGTCAACGACGTCCCGGCCGATGCGACCGCCTACGCCCACCGCACCCAGCGCTTCTCGGTCAACGCGGTCGGGCTCTCCGCGCCGGAGATCGACGAGCGCTGGGACACCGACGTGCGTCCGCTCGCCCGTGGGCTGTACCTGAGCTTCGAGACCGATCCGCGCCCGGAGCGCCTGCGCGATGCGTTCCCCGGCCCGACCCTGGAGCGCCTGCGCGCGCTGAAGGCCGAGTACGACCCCGACGGCGTGTTCGATCGCAACTTCCCGATCCCGCCGGCGACCGACGGCGCCGCGGACTGGGCCCGGCGACTGGCCGGCTGA
>JANJUA010000264.1 GCA_024710825.1 Solirubrobacteraceae bacterium | reverse complement strand
CGAGGACCCAGGTGTTCGTCCCCGTGAGCGTGAGGGGCCCGGGGTTGTCGGCCCGGATGCGCTCGACGTCGATGCCCGCGATCATCGCGGAGCGAGACGGTACACGGGGCCGGCGAGCGAGACCGCGTACACGCGCCCGCGCGCGTCCTCGCCGAAGGAGGAGAGCTGGTCGATCCGGCGCACGCCCGCGACCGCGCGGTCCCCGGACGCGGCGTTCGGACGCAGCCGAGCCGAGCGGAGCTGGCCCTTGCAGTAGTCGCCGTAGACGTAGCGCCCGCGCAGCGCGCGCAGCCCGGCGTCGCGCACGACGACGCCCCCGGTGATCGAGCACCAGCCGTCGTCGTGGCTCTTGACGATCACGGGCCGCACGTGGCCGATCGCCGGCTCGTCGAAGTTGCGCCGGTCGCCCTCCCACGGGCGCCAGCCGAAGTTCGCCCCCCGGCCTCGGCCGCGGCGGACGAAGTCGATCTCCTCGACCGCGTTCTGGCCGACGTCGCCGACGGCCAGGTCGCCGGTGCGGCGGTCGAACGAGAAGCGCCACGGGTTGCGCAGCCCATAGCCGTAGATCTCGGGCCGGGCTCCGGCGCGCCCGACGAAGGGGTTGTCGGCCGGCACGCCGTAGGGCCGACCGCCCGACGGGCGCGGGTCGATGCGCAGGATCTTGCCGAGCAGCGAGCCGAGGTCCTGCGCGTTGCCGCGGGCGCCGTGCCGATCGTCGGCGCCGCCGCCATCACCGAGCCCGACGTAGAGCAGCCCGTCGGGGCCGAAGGCGAGCTGGCCGCCGTTGTGGTTGGCCTCCGGCTGCTCCTGGGCCAGCACGACGCGCGCGCTGGACGGGCGCGCCCGATCGGGGCTCGCGGCGCGGTACTCGACGACCCGCGTGTCGCCGTCGCCGCGTCGGGAGTAGTGGACGTAGAAGCGCTTCGAGCGCGCGTAGTCGGGGGCGAACGCCATCCCCAGCAGCCCCTGCTCGCCGCCCGCCTGCACGCGGTCGCGCAGGTCCAGGAACGGCCGCGCGAGCGTCTTGGCACCGTGCACGACCCGGATCGTGCCGCCCTGCTCGACGACGAACAGCCGCCGACGGTCGCCGGGCGGCGCCGTCACCAGCAGCGGGTTGTCGAAGCTGCCGATCTCCACCAGCCGCACGCCGGCGGCGGAGGCGTCCTCGGATCCCGAGCCGCACGCCATGGTCGACGAAGCGGCGAGCACCAGCACGGCGATCAGCGCGCGACGCATCCCGCGGCGCATCGTAGTGCCGTGTCACGAGCGATCAGGCGAGCAGCCCCAGCCGCTGCGCCCGCTGGACGGCCTCCGCGCGGTTGCGGACCTCCAGCTTGCGGAACACGTTGCGCGTGTAGTCCTTGACGGTGTGGTGGCTGAGGTGCAGCTGCTCGGCGATCTCGCGGTTGGTCGCGCCGGTGGCGACGAGGCCGAGCACCTGACGCTCGCGCTCGGTCAGCCCCGCCTCCGCCGCGGCCGGCGCCTCGCCGAACACCTGGCCGCCGCGCCCGATGGCCCTGATGGCCGCCATGACGTCGCGGGCGCCCAGGCCCTTGGATACGAAGCCGGCCGCGCCCGCGGCGCGCGCCGCGGCGGCGGACATGCGCCCCGACCCGGAGAACAGCAGCACGTTCGTCCCCGGCGAGCGCCTGCGCAGCTCCCGGCACAGCTCGGCGCCCGACGCGCTGCCCAAGAAGAGGTCCACGAGCGCGACGTGGGGCTCCCAGCGCTCGGTCAGCTCGAGCGCGTCCTCCGCGTTGGAGGCCACGAGGCAGCGCTCGACCCACTCCTGTCCGCTGAGCAGCGCCCGCAGCCCCCAGTGGACGACCTCGTGGTCGTCGACGATCAGCACGCGGAGCTTGTGGCGGCGGTGGTTCACGGGATCAGCGGCAGGACGAGCCGCACGCGCCAGTGGTCGGGGCCCTTGGCGCCGAACTCGACGAGTCCGCCGTGGCGGAGCGCCTCCAGCGCCGACAGCCGCAGGCCCGCGCCGGCGCCGCGGCCGCGGCCGTCGCCGGCGAGGACGCCGTCGTTGACGATCGTCACGTGCAGGGCGTCCTCGGTGCAGTGCAGCTCGATGTCCACGCGCGACGCGCGGGCGTGCTTGTCGGCGTTGCGCAGCGCCTCGCGCACGACGGACTGCACGAGCGGCTCGTAGGCGGCGGGGATCTCGCAGCCCTCGGCCCAGTCGACCGCCATCGGCGTCTGATCGGGCAGCCGGCGGATGCGCTCGAGCTCGGCGGCGAGCTTGCTCGGGGCCTCCTGCAGCTCCTGCGCCATGGGCCGCTCGATGAGGTCGCGCAGCTCGTTCATCGCCCGCTCGGCCTCCTCCGCGCAGCGGGCGCGCTCGTCGACGCCGAGCGGCTCGCCCGAGCGCAGCAGCGCGGTGACGCCGAAGAGCCGCTGGATGACGGAGTCGTGCAGGTCGCGAGCGAGGTCCAGCCGCTCTGAGAGCTGCTGCGCGAGCAGCTGCTGGCGGGTGGCCACGCGCGCCGTGGCGGCAAGCGCGGCGGTCTTGCCGAGGCTGAGCAGGCGATCGCGCTCGGCGGCGGTGAGCGCGAGGTCGGCGCCGTCGCGGTCGGAGACGATCACCCCGCGCCAGCGCCCGGCGGCGGTGAGCGGGGTGGACGCGATCGCGCGCAGCCCGAGCGCCGCGACGTACGCGGCCGGCAGCTCGGAGCCCTCGACCACGGCGACCTCGTCGGCGGCGCGCGCGTGGTCGAGCAGGAGGGAGCCGTCGAGCGGGGCGTTGATCGCGGCGACGACGTCGGCGTCGAAGCCGTGGCTGCCCATCGGCCGGACGGTGCGCAGGACGTCGTCGTGGAGGAACAGCAGCGCGCGATCCATCGGCACCAGCTCGCAGACCGCCTGGCACAGGCGGCTGTAGTACTCCGACCGAGGGCCCGCGTGGAAGTGGTCCTCGTCGACGTCGCCGAGCAGCCCGACGATCAGGTCGACGACGTCGGGAGCGGCCTGCTGGGACATGGCTCACAGCCTAGGACTCGCGCCACGACGAGGAACGCCCCGGAGGGGACCGGGGCGTTCGGGGAGGAGAGGGTGCCCCTTGCGGGGCGTATTCGCTGTGTGAAGCGCCTGTGAGCGATCTGTAGATCGATATGAGTCACAAACGCAGGACGAACTATACGCCCAGCCTGCACACAATGCAAGCGGTTGGATCCAATTCCCCCGGATGGGGGGTCAGCCGCGCTCCCCGACCCGACGGAGGATCGTCACCGACAGCAGCCAGTTGACGAGCCACACGACGATCGTGCCGAGCACCGCCGCGCCGAAGTCGCGGATCTGGAACTCGGGCACCAGCCAGTCGGTGACGTAGAGCATCAGCAGGTTCACGAAGAACAGCGCGATGCCGAGCGTGAGGACGATGAGCGGCAGCGACAGCACGAAGACGACCGGCCGCACGACCATGTTCACGAGGCTGAAGACGAAGGCCGCGAGCACCAGCGCCCACCAGTCGTCGCCGTAGGACAGCCCGCTCACCAGCTCCGCGGCGACGAACAGCGCCGCGACGTTGCACGCCCAGGCGATGAGGAGTCTGCGTAGCACCTGGCGACCATATCCGCGCGCGAGGACGGACGTCCTCGTCAGCGCCGCCCGGCGTAGAGTGATCGGCGTGTGCGGACGGTTCACCCAGACGCTCAAGCGCGAGGACCTGGCGCACGTGTTCCCGGAGGCCGCGAGCGCCTCGGGCGACGTCGGCTTCGAGCGCTTCAACGTCGCGCCGACGCAGGACGTGCTCGCGGTCATAGCGCGGGACGGGGAGCGGCGGATGGGCACCCTGCGCTGGGGGCTCGTGCCGTTCTGGGCGAAGGACCCGAGGATCGGCGCGAAGATGGTCAACGCGCGCGCCGAGACGCTCGCCGACAAGCCCGCCTTCCGCGACCTCGTCGAGCGGTCGCGGTCGCGCTGCCTGATCGTCGCCGACGGCTACTACGAGTGGCTCAAGCCCGAGGACCCGAAGGCGCCGCGCGTGCCGATGCGCTTCTCCTTCGCAGACGGCCGAGCGTTCGCGTTCGCCGGCCTGTGGACGTGGTGGCGCCCGCAGGACGGCGGCAAGGACGACCGGCTCGCGACCTGCACGATCGTCACGACCGCCGCGAACCGGATCGCCGCCCCCGTCCACGATCGCATGCCGGCGATCCTTGCCGACGAGGCCGCGCGCGCCGCCTGGCTGGACGAGGCGCTCGACGGCGCGGCCCCGCGCGCGCTGCTGGCCCCGCTGGCGGACGACGCCGGCCTCGTAGCCGCCCCCGCCAACCCGTGCGTGAACTCGCACGTCAACGACGGGCCGGAGTGCCTGACCCCGTGACGCGCCGCGGCGGCCGCTGCGTGTGAGCCTCCTCGAGGCGCTCCTGGTCCTGCTCGCCGGGCTCGGAGCGGGGGCGATCAACGTGCTGGTCGGCAGCGGGACGCTCATCACCTTCCCCACGCTGCTGGCGGTCGGCTATCCGCCGGTGGTGGCAAACGTGTCCAACAGCGTCGGGCTCGTGCCGGGCTCGGTCGCCGGGGCCATCGGCTACCGCCGCGAGCTGGAGGGCCAGGGCCGCCGGATCGTGCGTCTCGGCGCCGCGTCGGTCGCCGGGGCGGCGCTCGGCGCGGTGCTGCTGCTGACCATGCCGGACGAGGCGTTCGCCGCCGTCGTGCCGGTGTTCATCGCCGTGGCGCTCGTGCTCATCGTGCTCCAGCCGCGGTTGGCGCGCACGATCATGGCCCACCGCGCCCGCGCCGCCGAGCACGGCGCGGCGCTCGTCGTCTTCGTCTTCCTGAGCAGCATCTACGGCGGCTACTTCGGCGCGGCTCAGGGCATCATCCTGCTGGCCGCCTTCGGCATAGCGCTGCCCGACGACATCCAGCGCGCCAACGCGCTGAAGAACGTGCTGGCCGGGCTGGTGAACCTCGTGGCGGGGCTCGTCTTCATGGCCGTCGCGGACGTCGCCTGGGAGGCCGTCGGCCTCATCGCCGCCGGGGCCGTCGTGGGTGGGGCGCTCGGCGCCCGCTACGGCCGCCGACTGCCGCCCGTCGCCCTGCGGGCGATCATCGTGGTCGTGGGGCTCTCCGCGATCGCCCAGCTCGTCCTCTAGCCCCGCACCGCGTAGATTGGGCGGCGGGCAGATGATCTTCCGCCAGATCACCCACGACGACCTGGGGTGCGCGTCGTATCTCGTCGGCGACGAGGACGCGGGCGTCGCGGCGGTGGTCGATCCCCGGCTCGACGTCGACGAGTACCTCCGGCTGGCCCGCTACCTCGGCGTGCGGGTCGAGCACGTGCTGGAGACGCACAACCACGCCGACCACGTCTCCGGCCACGGCCGCCTCGTCTCCGCCACGGGGGCGACGATCCACGTCCCCCGCCTGGCCGAGCCCGACTACGACCACGAGCCCGTCGACGACGGCTGGGAGCTCTCGCTCGGCGACGTGCTCGTCCGCGCGCTGGCGACGCCCGGCCACCGGCCCGAGCACACGTGCTTCGTCCTCGTCGACCGTGCCCGCGGCCCGGAGCCGTGGGCGGTGCTGACCGGCGACAGCCTGTTCGTCGGCGACCTCGCGCGGCCCGACCTCGCGGTCGAGAAGGCCGAGGGCGCGCGTGACCTGTTCCACTCGCTCCACGAGCGGCTGCTGACGCTGCCCGACACCTGCGAGGTGTGGCCCGGGCACCTCGGCGGCTCGCTGTGCGGCGGGCCGGGGATGGACCTCAAGGGCTCGTCGACGATCGGCTACGAGCGCGTTCACAACCCACTGCTGGCGCTCGCCGACGCCGACGAGTTCGTCGCCCGCGCCATCTCCGACCTCGCCCCGCAGCCGCCGAACCTCCACCGCATCGTGGCGCTCAACCGGGGGCCGCTGCGCTCCGAGCGCCAGCTCCTGCAGCCACTCGACCCTGGGCAGGTCGAGGCGCACCGGCTGGCGGGAGCGCTCGTCGTCGACGTCCGCACCGAGCTCCAGTTCGACGAGGCGCACGTGCCCGGGGCGGTCTGCATCAGCGCGCTGCGGGCCGGCTTCGGCTCGAAGCTCGCGTGGATGGCGGACCCCGAGCAGCCGATCGTGCTCGTCGGCCGCCACGACGAGGACGCGCGCGAGGCCGGCGAGCTGGCCGGCGCCGTCGGCGTGCAGGCCGTCGCCGGCTACCTCCACGGCGGCATGACCGCATGGCGCGAGGAGCGCCGCCCGGTGCGGCGCATCGAGCGGATCACCGTCGAGGCGCTGCTCGAGCGCGGGGACGGAGTGCAGATCGTCGACGTCCGCGAGGCGAGCGAATGGCGCGCCGGCCGCATCCCGGGCTCGATCCACGTCCCCTACCACGACATCCACGGTCTGCCGGAGGGCCTGGACCCCTCCCGACCGGCCGCCGTCATCTGCGCCTCCGGGCAACGCGCGGCGGTCGGTGCGAGCCTCCTGCAGCACCACGGCGTCGAGAACGTCATGCACGTCGTGGACGGCGGCGTGCCGTCGTGGGCCCGCGCGGGCGGCCCGGTGCAGCGCACCCGCGACCCGTGAAAACCACGGACGCCGACCGGCGCGAACTGCCGATGGACGGGCGGGGCGATCGGATAGCGTCGGCGCCACATCACCCAGGAGGCACTCCATGTCCGGGACGATCGTCGTCGGCGTCGACACGCACGAACAGGCCCGCGCCGACGCGGTGGCCCTCGGCACCGCGCTCGCCGCCGCGCTCGGCGCCGAGCTGCTGCTCGCCCACGTCTTCCCCTACGAGCCCTTGGCCCTCGGCGGGGTGGGCCCGTTCCCGCTCGCGCAGGAGAGCGCGGAGATCCTCGCCCTGGCGGAGCGACTGGCGCCGCCCGGCACGCGCTCGGAGGCGCGGCCCTCGACGTCGCCCGCGCGGGGCCTGCACGCGCTCGCACAGGACGTCGGCGCCGACCTCCTCGTCGTCGGCTCCTCGCATCGCGGGCCACTCGGGCGCGTGTTCCTCGGCAGCCACGCCGAGGGCGTCCTCAGCGGCGCGCCGTGCGCCGTGGCGGTGGCGCCGCGCGGGCTCGCCACGCGCGGCTGGGAGCTCGACGAGATCGCCGCCGCCTACGACGGCTCGGCGGACGCGAGCCGTGGGCTCGCCCGTGCCCGCCGGCTGGCCGATGCCGTGGGCGCCCGGTTGCGGCTGTTCGCCGTGGCGCCGCTCGCGCCGCTGGAGTGGAGCGCCTACGCCTACCAGCCGGATTGGCACAGCCTCCAGGAGCTTCGCCGCGAGGACCTCGAGCGCCGGTTGGCCGAGGCGGCCGACGGGGCGGCGACGGAGGTCGTGCTCGGCGACGTCGTCGAAGAGCTGCGCCGGCTCACCGAGCGCGTCGACCTGCTCGTGCTCGGCTCGCGCGCGTACGGCCCGATCAAACGCGTCGTCATGGGCGCCACCGGGCACCGCGTCGTCCGCGAGGCGGCCTGCCCGGTGCTCGTCGTCCCACGCTCGGCGGCCGATCGCGACGAGGGCGAGGAGGCCGAGGCGGACGGCGAGGGCGC
>JANJUA010000229.1 GCA_024710825.1 Solirubrobacteraceae bacterium | reverse complement strand
CGCGACAGCACGTTGACGCTGTCGATCTGGAGCAGGCCGAGCCGCTCGACGGTGGACAGCAGGGCGCGGGTGCTCGGCGGGTCCTCGGGACGCGGCCGCCCGAAGCCCTGGGCGGCGAGCGCGGTCCGCCGGGCCTCCGCCGCCGACAGCGTCTCGCGGCGGGCCATCAGACTCGAGAGGCGGAGAGGTCGCGCCGGAAGCCCTGCGTCCGCACGAGCTTGATCGGCTGGAACGGCGAGGTCCGCTCGACGAAGAACGCGGTGCCGTCGCGCTCCTCGACGGCGGTCACCGCCTTCTCCTGGTGGCGCCAGGCCAACGACCAGATGATCGCGAAGCCGCAGGCGATGCCCGCCACCTGCGGAGCGATGATCGACAGCACGCCGGCGGCGATCGTCGAGAGCAGCAGCGGCCACAGCCGGTTGAGCAGCACCGTGCCGGGGCGCGGCTCGGGGAGCGTCGTGGCGGTCGCCGACCGGGCCTGGGCCAGCAGTCGGCCGATGGCGGGCGACGGCGCGTCCTGCGTGCGCCCGAGCCACAGCCCGAGCAGCGTCGCGACCACCCACCAGCCGGCGATCGTCGTGACGAGCAGCGACTCGTCGCGGTTGGCGGCGCCCGCGACGGTGACCGCGGCGAGCGCCGTCGCGGCACCCGCGCTGATGAACACCGTCGCCTTGAGGAAGTCCGTGAACTTCAGAGCAGTGCCTCGAGCAGGTGCCGGACGCCCGACGGTCCGTCGACGAGCAGGTCCGCCTCCCGCTCGAGCTCGGGCGGCGTCTCGTCGGAGCGAACGCCGACGCAGACCGCCGTCTGCAGCCCGCCGCTCTCCACCAGCGCCCGCAGGCCCCGGAAGGCGTCGAGGTCGGTCAGGTCGTCGCCGACGTAGAGCGCGGCGCGCACCTGCGGCGCCCCGCTCAGCAGCCAGGCGATGCCCGCGCCCTTGTCGACCTGCACCGGCGGGCGCACCTCCAGCACCTTGCGGCCCCAGTGCGGGGCCAGGCCCTCGGCCTCGGCGCGCTGAGCGATCCGCTCGGCTGCGGCCTCGGCCTGCGCCTCGTCGGGCGCGCCGCGCCAGTGGAACGCGGCGATGTCGCCCTTGTCCTCGCTGCGCATGCGCAGGCGTTGGAGCTGAGGATCCGCGCGCCAAACGGTGCGGGCGAACGCGCGCACGCGCTCGCCGCCGCGGGCGAACCCGGGCTCGAGCTCAGGCTCCGTGCGCCCGGCGCGCAGCAGCTCGCCGCCGTGGTTGCCGACGTAGGAGATCGAGCCGATCGAGACGATGCGCCGGGCGATGGCTGCCTGCCGGCCGCTGACGCACGCGGTCACGGCGTAGGCGTGCGCGACGCGGATGAGGACCGAGCGCGTCGGCTCGGGCACGTGGGCGTCGTCGGCGTGGCGCACGATCGGGGCGAGCGTCCCGTCCACGTCGAGGAGGACCGCGGACTGGCCTCGAGCGCGCCGCAACGGTTCGAGCGCCTGTTCGAGCGTGGTCTCGGCCGACACTCGCCTCAGTATGCCGGTTGGGCAGGATCGTCCTGGCCGACACCGAAGAGTCGGCCGTGACCAACCGACCGCCAGTGGCGTCCATCGCGCGCATCGTCCTGGTCGTCGTGGGGGTCGCGATGTCGCTCTACGTCATCTGGCTGGTGCGCCAGCCGCTGTCGTGGGTGTTCATCGCGGGCTTCCTGGCCATCGCCCTGACCGGTCCGGTGAACATCCTCTCGCGCGCGATGCCCCGCAAGCTCGCGATCGCGCTGACGTACCTCGGCGTCATCATGATCCCGTTCCTGCTGATCGCGATCATGGTCCCGCCGATCGTCACCGAGGCCAGCGATCTGGCGGAGAGCGCGCCGCAGTACGCGCAGGACATCCAGGACTTCGTCAACGAGAACGACCGCCTGGCGCAGCTCGAGTCCGACTACGGGGTCGTGACGAAGCTGCGGGAGGAGGCGCAGAAGATCCCGAATCGCATCGGCGACGCGGCCAGCGCGCTGGGCGACGTCGGCGTAGGCCTGGTCAACTCGATCTTCGCGCTCGTCACGATCCTCATCCTCAGCGTCTTCCTCGTCGCCAGCGGCCCCGGCTGGATCCGGCGCCTGATCGAGCTGCAGCCCGCCGAGCACCGCGGCCGCCTGGATCGCGCGTTCGCGCGGATCGGCCGCGCGGTCGGCTCCTACGTGGCTGGCGCGGTCGTGCAGGCGACGATCGCGGGCATCACGACGTTCATAGTGCTGTCGATCATGGGCGTGCCGTTCGCGGCGCCGCTCGCGGTGCTGACCGCCCTGCTCGACCTGATCCCGCTCGTCGGCGCCACGATCGGCGCCGTCCTGGTCGCGTTCGTCACGCTGTTCGAGGACTTCCCGACGATCACGATCATCTGGGTGCTGTGGGCGATCGTCTACCAGCAGGTCGAGAACAGCGTGATCCAGCCGCAGATCCAGAAGCGGGCGGTGAACGTGCATCCGTTCGCGGTGCTCGTCGCGGTGCTCTTCGGCAGCTCGCTGTTCGGCATCATCGGCGCCCTGATGGCGATCCCGCTCGCCGCGACGGTGCAGATCACCATCCGCGAATGGTGGGAGTACCGCAAGGAGATCCGGACGCGCAGCGAAGACGGCCCCGCGATCCTCGAGCCGCCGGGCGCCTAGTCCGGCGCCTTCTCGCGCGGTGGTCCAGGTGGCCGTGTCCTCAGGCGACGAGCCCGTCGATGCACAGGTAGCTGACCTCGAGATAGTCGTCGAGCCCGTGTCGTGACCCCTCGCGCCCGATACCGGACTGCTTGACGCCACCGAAGGGGGCGCCCTCGTAGGAGATGAGCCCGGTGTTGACGCCCACGACGCCGAAGTCGAGCGCCTCGCCGACGCGCCACACGCGGCCGACATCGCGCGTGTAGAAGTACGCCGCTAGGCCGGCCTCGGTCGCGTTGGCCAGCGCGACCGCCTCCTCCTCGGTCGTGAAGCGGAAGACCGGGGCGACCGGGCCGAAGGTCTCCTCGGCGGCGATGCGCATCGCGGGTGTCGCCGAGGTCAGTACGGTCGGCTCGAAAAACGTGCCGCCCAGCTCGTGTAGGCCCCCACCCAACGCGATCGACGCGCCGTGCGCCACCGCATCGTCGATGTGGTCGACCACCTTCGCCACCGCGAGATCGGAAGAGCG
>JANJUA010000211.1 GCA_024710825.1 Solirubrobacteraceae bacterium | reverse complement strand
GCGCCGCGGCCTGGTGGCCGTTCCCGAGGGATGGCGCGGCCCCGACGGCGCGTTCCGGGTGCTCCTGGTCGCCACCGCGCCCGTGTCGGCCGCGATCGTGCGCGAGCATCTGGGCGCCAAGGCCGACAACGGGCTCGCCGTCCTGGTCGTCGTCCCCACGCTCGGAAAGAACGCCGAGGTCTTCCACCGCGGCGACGCCGTCGAGGCCGTCGAGCACGCGGAGGCCGTCGCCCGCGAGCAGGTCGCGCTGCTCGACGAGCCCGACATCGCGGTCTCTGCCCACATCGGCCCGGCCGACCCCGCCGTCGCCATCTCCGACGGACTACGGACCTACGGGGCCGACATCGTGGTCGTCGCGCGCCGTCACGGCCGGGGCGTCCGTCACCTCGAAGACGTGCCCGTCGAGCAGGCCGCGGGCATCTTCGGCGTGGCGCTGACCGAGATCGACATGGGCGCGGTCCCGCAGGGCTGAAGCGAGCCCGGCTGAGTCGGTCGGACGCCTCAGAAGCTCTGCTGGATGACCGTCGCCACCTTGCCGACGTCGTCGTTGGCCGCGAACGCGCCCTCGATCGTCGAGAACGTGGCGTTGGCGGCGACGATCGCGAACGCGAGCCGCCGGCCGCTGCGGGCCTCCATGTAGCCGCCGAGCGCCTTCGTCGGGAACAGGTAGCGCCCGTTGAAGAGGTCGGCCCCGGCGAGCGTGCCGGTCTTGGCGAACACCTTGCCGGTGGCCGGGCCTCCCGGCGCCACCGCGGCCAGCGACCCGTCGACGCCGAGGATCGGCATCGTCGCCTGCCAGGCGGCGGCGTCGGGGCGTCGGCTCATGATCGTCTGCAGCTGCACCTGGTTGTCGGGGGTGATCAGGTTCCCGTCCAGCCCGGAGCCGTCGATCAGCACGGCGCCCTTGGTGTCCAGTCCGGCCGCGCGCCAGAGCTGCGCCGCCCTCGGCAGCCCGTCGTCGCAGTCCGTGCTGCCGGCCTCGACCGCGAGCAGGCAGATCGTCGTCTGCGCGCCGCGGTTGTAGGAGACCTTCAGCACGTAGGTCGCGTCCTGCTGCAGCGGCAGCGACGTCAGCGTCGCGGCGCTCGGCAGGGCGGCGACGGCCTTCCGCGTGGGCAGCCGGCCCGCCGGGTTGCGCGCCGTCGGGTTCGCCTTCACGGTCACCCCGGCCCGGCGCAGCGCCTCGATGAAGGCGGTGCGGGCGAACCGCGCCGGATCCGCGAACGCCCAGGTCTTCAGCACGGGCGCGCTGTCGGCGGAGATGGTGCCGGTCAGGACCACCTCGCCGTGCTTCGTCGACGTCGGGACGATCGACGTCTCCCGCCCGGCCGGGACCGTGCGCACGCGGTTGACGACCCGCCAGGGCGCCACCTTCGGCGACATCGCGATCCGGGGCGCCTTCCCGGCCCGCGTCGGCGTCGTCGTGAGGTCGATCAGGTTCTGGTTGACGACGATCGGCGTCACCGGGCCGTTCTCGCCGAAGTCCATCCGCTGGAAGAGCCGGTCGTCGACGATCACGTTCCCGGCCACCGTGCGCACCCCGGACGCCCGCACCTGCCGGGCGAGCTCGTCCAGCCCCGCCAGCGGGTTCTCCGGGGTCAGCGTCGCGCCCGGCAGCGGGTTGGCGTCGTTGTGGTCGAGGTTGGTGAAGTCGACGGTCCCGTCGGGCTTGGTGCGCCCGCCCAGCGTGATGTCCCCCTTGCCCACGAGGATCAGGTCGCCGCCGAGCCGGCCGCGCGAGACGGACCCACGTCGCTTGACCGGCGTCCGGATCCGGTGCTCCGGTCCCCACCGCAGCCAGGCGGCGCCCATCGCGTAGGTCTTGACGACGGAGCCGGGCTGAACCAGCGAGTCGGCGTTGAGCGAGACGAGCTGCTCGCCGGTGGCCAGGTCGCGCACCGAGACGTACCACTGCCCGTCGGCGTAGGCCGGCTGGCTCATGACCTCCAGCGCCGCTGGGTCGAGGCCGGGAACCGGCCCCGTGACGGCCGCGGCGGCCGATGCCCCCGCGCCGACCGCCACGACGGTCGCGAGCGTCGCGAGGGTCTTCGTCGCGTTCATCGTCCCCACTCCCTGGTCGCCTCGCGCTTGGTCGCCAGCGCCTCGCATACGGCCCGACCCTCGACCTTGCGCAGCCGCCGGAACGCCGCGAGCCGGTCGCCGGTGGACCTGTTGGTGATCTGCGCGTTGATCGACACCGTCACCGAGCGTCGACCGTCCTTCGTGGCCGCCATGAACTGGGTGTAGCCGGAGGTGTTGCCGGTGTGCCCGTAGACCGTGCCGCACTGCGTGCGGTAGCGGAAGATGCCCAGTCCGGCGCTGTTGCGCCCGGGCCCGATCGGCTCCGAGCCGCCCGGGCGGAACGCCATCTGCCTGCGCTGCACGGCGCGGCCGAAGAGGCGTGCGCCGACGTAGCCGCGGACGAAGGACGTCAGGTCGGCCGGCGTGGAGACGATGCCGCCCGAGGCCCACGACCAGGCGGCGCTGATCAGCGTCGAGACGTCCTCGGGCGCGTTGGGCGGGTCGGGCTGGTAGCCG
>JANJUA010000135.1 GCA_024710825.1 Solirubrobacteraceae bacterium | reverse complement strand
CGCCTCCTGACGCTCGTGGCCGCTCGCGATGCCGAGGACACTGCGCCCGGAAAGGGTGAGACGACGTCGCCGGACCACTTCCGTGCCTTGGCGCTCGCCGACGAGCTGGCCTCCTGGCGCGAGCGGTGGCTGGGACTGCGGCAGTGGTTCGTCTCGTCCCCGGAGCACCCGAGCCAGGCGAAGCTGCTGCGCGCCCGCGCGCGCAAGGCGATCCCGGATCTGCTGGCGGTCGTGGCGATGCTGAACGAGCGTCGCGCGGGCCGGTCGGACCGCACCGCCGACTTCCGGGAGCTCGCAGTGTGGTTCGCGCAGGCGCCCGACGAAGCCGCGATGCACCGGCTGTGGCAGGCGACGTTCGCGGTGCACAGCGCCCGCCACCTGACCCTCGACGCGGACACGGCGCAGGCCCGTGTCGAGAACCCGGTCTCCCCCACCACCCCGTGGCGCGCGGCGCCGCCGCTGATGATCAGCCCGCGGCTGCGACGGACCGGGAGCTACGAGCGGCGTGGGAAGCCGAACCGCGTCATCGACCGGCGCGACGAACGACGGCTGCTGGCAGCGCGTGCGATCGCAGAGGCGGAGCAGACGGCCGAGGCCCGTGCCCGGCTCGTCACGCAGCAGCCGATCCGGCTCAGCGACCTCGGGCCCCTCGATCCCGACGCCTTCTCCCTGTTCCTGGCGCTGCTCGGCGACGCGCTGTCAGCGCAGCGCCCTGACCAGCGCGAGATCCGGACCACCACCGCCGACGGATCGCTGGAGGTCCTCCTCACGCCCGTGGCCGGTGGCGCGCCGGTGGAGATCCGCACCGACACGGGCGTCTTCAGCGGGCCCGACCACGTGCTCCACGTCACCGACGTCACCACCGGCGCGCAGAGGCTCGTCGCGTGAGCGCGGCACTCGACACGGCGCTCCAGGAGGCCCGGGACCGGGACCTGGCGCGCGCCACCCGGGCACTGTTGCGCCGACCGCTGCTGCGTCACGGCGCCGACCCGGACGCGTTCCGGCTCGTCCGCCGCCACGCGACCGAGCTGCGCGCATGGTTCGATCAGAACACGGGCTGGCGCCTGCACGTCGACAGCGAGGTGGCGCGGCTGTTCAAGCTCGCATCCGAGTCGACCCCCACCCACCCGGCACGTGAGCCGCGCTCGCAGCTCCCGTTCGGCCGCCGTCGCTACGTGCTGCTGTGCCTGGCGTTGTCCGTCCTCGAGCGTGCAGATGCGCAGATCACGCTCGGCCGGCTCGCCGAAGGCGTCATCGTCGCCGCAGCCGACGAGCGCCTTGCCGCCGCGGGCGTGACCTTCGAGCTCAGCGGCCGCGAGGAGCGAGGCGATCTCGTGGCGGTGGTCCGCGCGCTGCTCGGACTCGGTGCGCTGGCGCGCGTGGCCGGCGACGAGGACGCCTTCGTCCGCGAGACAGGGGACGCCCTCTACGACGTCGAGCGGCGCGTGCTGGCGGTGCTGATCAGCGCGCCCCGCGGTCCCTCGACGATCGCCGCGCACGACTTCGACGTCCGCCTGCGCGAGCTGACCACCGAGGCCGAGCCTGTCTCGGAGGACCTCCGCACCCGCGCGATCCGCCACCGCCTCACCCGCCGCCTGCTCGACGACCCGGTCGTCTACTACGACGAGCTGCCCGAGGCCGAGCTCGCGTACCTGACCTCTCAGCGCGCCGCACTGACCCGCCGGATCTCCGAGCGGACCGGCCTCGTCGCCGAGATCCGCGCCGAGGGCATCGCGATGGTCGACCCGCGTGACGAGCTGACCGACGTCCGCATGCCCGAGATCGGCACCGACGGTCATGTCGCGCTGCTCGTCACCGAGCATCTGGCGGCGCGCACGGACGACGACGATGCCGGCTGCCCGACGAGCGAGCTGCACGAGCTCGTGCGCCGGCTGGCAGGCGAGCACCGGACGTACTGGCGACGGAACACCCGCGACCCCGGCGCGGAGGTTGGGCTAGTGGACCACGCGCTGGAGCGGCTCGAGGCCCTGCGCCTGGTCCGCCGCGCCGGCGACGTCGTCCACCCGCTGCCCGCCATCGCGCGGTTCGGCCTGGCGCCGCCGACGGTTGCCGAGGTGCGCACATGAGCCGGTTGCCCGCCCCCACCCGCGAGCGTTGGCAGCCGCTGCGGCTGGGACTCGTCGATCTCTTCTACTACGACCAGGAGGAGTTCGCCTTCCGCGAGGGGCGGCTGCTGCTCCGCGGCAACAACGGCACCGGCAAGTCCAAGGTGCTGGCGCTGACGCTGCCGTTCCTCCTCGACGGCGACCTCTCCGCCTACCGCGTCGAGCCGGATGCCGACCCGAACAAGCGGATGGAGTGGAACCTGCTGCTCGGCGGCGAGCACCCCAACGACGAGCGGTGCGGCTACGCCTGGCTGGAGCTCGGCCGCCTGGACGACGACAACGCCGAGTTCTGCACGATCGGCTGCGGGATGAAGGCAGTGAAGGGCCGCGGCATCGCCTCGCACTGGTTCTTCGTCACCGACCAGCGCCTCGGCGAGGAGCTGGCGCTCGTCGACGCCACCGGCGTCGCGCTGACACCCGACCGTTTGGACGAAGCGAT
>JANJUA010000133.1 GCA_024710825.1 Solirubrobacteraceae bacterium | reverse complement strand
CCGGTGGGGCCCGGGGGGAGGGCGCTCCACGGGGGCGCCGTCGACGCCCTGCCCGCCGCGCTCGCCCGCGACGGCGACGTCCCCAACCCCGCCGGCGCCGGCGCCGGCGCCGAGGCCACCTGGCGCGCGCTGCGCGAGCTCGACGGCGGCGAGGCGGTGTTCACGATGCCCGCGCCGCCGATCAAGTGCGCGGGCGCCCCGCAGAAGATCGCCTACCTCGCCGACGACCACTTCCGCCGCCGCGGCGTGCGCGACCGCATCCGGATCACCTACGCGGCGGCGACGCCGGGCATCTTCGCCGTTCCCGAGTACGCGCGCGCCCTCGATCGCGTGATCGATCGCAAGGGCATCGAGACGCGTTACCGCCACGTCCTGACCGCGGTCCGCCCGCGGTCGCGCGAGGCGGTGTTCCGCGACGAGGCCGACGGTCGCGAGGTCGTGCTGCGCTACGACCTGCTGCACGCCGTTCCGCCCCAGCGGGCGCCGGAGCTGGTGCGCTCCAGCCCTCTCGCCGACGCGGGCGGCTGGCTCGAGGTCGATAGGGAGACGCTGCGCCACCCGCGTCACGACGACGTGTTCGCCCTGGGCGACGCCAGCAACCTTCCCACCTCGAAGACCGGGGCCGCCGTCCGCAAGCAGGTCCCGGTGGTCGTCGACGGCGTCCTGCGCGCGCTC
Source organism: Solirubrobacteraceae bacterium (assembly GCA_024710825.1). Lineage (GTDB taxonomy): Bacteria > Actinomycetota > Thermoleophilia > Solirubrobacterales > Solirubrobacteraceae > Capillimicrobium. The sequence continues at coordinate 6,720 of JANJUA010000133.1, read as the reverse complement.
GGCCGGGAGGGACGCGGCCTGCGCTACGACGGCTACACCTCGTGCCCGCTCGTGACCGGCTACGGACGCCTCATCCTCGCCGAGTTCGACTACAGCGGGAAGCCGACGCCCTCGTTCCCGTTCGACACCACCCGCGAGCGCCGCAGCATGTACGAGCTCAAGCGCCGGGGGCTCCCGCTCCTGTACTGGCACGGGATGCTTCGGGGCCGGGCCTGACGATCGAGCGCACGAGCCCCAGCATCGTGGCCAGCCAGGCGGCGAAGGCCACCCAGATCAGCGCCTGCGGCACGTCGCGCAGCGGCGCGAAGTCCGCCGCCAGCGCCAGCCGATACGTGGCGAGCGTGTACATGCCGAGCGGGAAGACGAGGCTCCAGTAGGCCGGGTGGTAGGTGAGCGGGTGCCGGCAGACGACGTGTCGCCAGAAGCCGAAGATCACGAGCAGGGGGATCCACCACGTCGCCCACGCCCACAGGATCAGCGTCGTGCCGTCGACGAACGGGTGCATGTCCATCAGGAACGGCAGGTCCGTGGGGGTCACGAGCAGGGTCGAGCCCGCGTTCGTGCTGATCGCCGCGGCGCCCATGATCACCCAGAACAGCGGGCTCATGTCCGCGGCGTCGACGCGCAGGAAGAAGATCCGGTAGCTGAACAGCGTCACGAAGATGCCGTAGAAGACGATCCCCACGCCCCACAGGGAGTAGGCGACGACGAACATCAGCGACTCCAGCGAGCCGAGCGACGGCGCGATGCCGACGCCGAGCAGGGCGAGGGACTCCGTGCCGACGATCGCGATCAGCCAGCCGCCGTGGACGACGTCGGCGCCCGTCCCGGCGTTGAGGAACGTCAGCACCGAGAAGCTGAAGTAGCTCAGCAGGATCCAGGCGACGAACGCGACGATCCACAGCGCCACCGCCGGCGCCGTCCAGCCCCGCAGCAGGAGCTGGAGTCCGAGGACGTCGCTGCCCGCGACGATCGTGAAGAACGAGAACACCAGCCGCGGGTTGACGAGGTCGGCCCACAGCGCCTGCCGGTGGCGCACCGCCCGGAGCACGGTCGCGACGACGAGCAGGGGATAGGCGACGAGGTTGACGGCCAGCAGCGCGCCCGAGAGCGTCTCGAGGTCCAAGAACCAGAAGCCGTTCGAGACGATCCCGGTGGCCATGACCATGGCGAAGTAGCCGGGATAGAGGGTGCGGACGGCAGCATCGACCCTCGCGGACCCGCCGCGCCGAAGCCGGACGCCGGGCGCGATCCATGCCACGTCGGGAAAAATACCGCCGCGAGCGCGTCCCGCAAGGGCCGTCCGGCGGGTCTGCGGGTGAGTGCGGGCCAGCTCTGCGGGAAACCCGCAAGCGCGCTGTGGCGATCCCGCGACGAGCCCGTGGGCCACTGCTCATGCAGCGGTGCGCAGGTGCCCCGATCCTGAGGGGCATGTCCGCTCCCGAACACAAACCGCCGACGCAGCGTCCCGGAGGCGGGCGCGCGCTGGTCCTGGCCACCGTCGCCTTCACCACCTGCTTCTTCGCGTGGAGCCTGCTCGGACCGCTCTCGCCAGAGCTGCAGGAGACCATGGGGCTCTCGGACTTCGAGACCGCCGTCATGGTCGCGGTTCCCGTCCTGCTCGGCTCGGTGCTCCGCGTGCCGCTCGGCGTCCTGACCGACCACTACGGCGCGCGACGGGTCTTCACCGTCTTGATGGTCGCCGCCCTTCCGTCGATCGTGGGGCTCGCGCTCTGGCACGAGTCGCTCGCCGGCGTCCTCGCCCTCGGCCTCTGGCTCGGGCTGGCCGGCGCCTCGTTCGCCGTCGGCATCCCGTTCGTCAACCGCTGGTACGAGCCGGCTCGGCGGGGCTTCGCCCTCGGCGTCTACGGCATGGGCATGGGAGGCACCGTCATCGCTGCGCTCCTCGGCCCGCGGATCGCGGATCGCTGGGGGCTCAGCGCGCCGTTCTGGGTCGCGGCGGGCCTGCTCGCCATCGTCGCGATCTGGTTCGCGTTGACCGCCCGCGAGGCGGAGCCCGTGCGCCCGAACGGCAAGCCGAACCTGCTCGCGCCCCTCGCGGTCTTCCGCGGCAACCCGCGTGCGTGGGCCCTCACGCTCTTCTACTTCCTCTCGTTCGGCGGCTTCGTCGCGCTCTTCCTCTACCTGCCGAAGCTGCTCGTCGGCGTGCACGAGCTGACCAAGACCGACGCCGGCGCGCGTGCCGCGGGCTTCGCCCTCTTCGCGGTCGTCGCGCGGCCGATCGGCGGCTGGCTGTCGGACAGGCTCGGCGCCGAGCGCGTCCTGCGGATCTCGTTCGTGACGACGGCGGCGCTCGCCCTGGCGCTGGCGGTCGGCTACGGCCGGATGGTCCCGCTGACGGTGGCGTGCCTGTCGATCGGCGTGGCGTTCGGCGTGGGCACGGGCGCGGTGTTCAAGCTCGTCGCGCAGTGGTTCCCCGACAGCGTCGGGGCGGTGACCGGCGTGGTCGGCGCGGCCGGCGGGCTGGGCGGCTTCGTGCCGCCGCTGCTGCTCGGCATCGTCAAGTCCCTCACCGGCAGCTACGCGCTCGGCTTCGTCCTGCTGGCGGTGGTGGCGCTCACGGCCTTGGCGGTGCTCGCCGGGCTGAACCCGCGCCAGCGCCCGAGGCGGGGGCGCCGTCGGCCGCTGCGTCCCGTCCCGGCGCGCTGATCGGCCGCCACCCCACACCCATCCAAGGAGCATCATGTCGACATCCGAGACCGAGACCGTCACGTTCACCGAACGCGGCGCCGAGAAGATGCAGGAGGTGCTCGCCGCCGCCGCGGGGCCGGACATGGAGGCCGGCCTGCGGATCGACGTCGTCTCCGGCGGCTGCTCGGGCTTCCAGTACAGGCTCGTCCTCGACGAGCCGACGGACGCGGACCTGGTCTTCGAGGACCGCAGCGTGCGGATCCTCGTGGATCGGGAGCACCTGGCCTACGTCCGCGGGGCGTCGGTCGACTACGCGGACGACGCCGACGGGCAGCGCTTCCGCGTCGACAACCCCAACGTCGTCTACGGCTGCGGCTGCGGCTCCTCGTTCGTGCTCCGCGAGGACACCGTCGCGAATGACTCGCCCAGGATGTAGCGCAGGACGTCGGCGGCGTGGTATGGCTCTCCCTCGGGGGAGAGCCGTGCCACGACCGCGTGCGCGTCGTCGCCGAGGGTGAGCAGCGGTGGCTCGACGATCTCGCCCTGGAGCTGAGGGAGCCCTGCGGCGGACATCAGCCCGTTGCAGACGCACATCCTCCCGACCGTGTCTTCCAGGGCGCCACCCTTCGCCAGATAGTCCTCCACCGGCTCGGCGGGGCAGCGATAGTCGATGCGGCCGTCGTCGCGGCGGAACGGCGTGGTGAGGTAGCCGAGGTCGCAGCGGCGCGGCCGGGCCGCCTGCACCTTCGGGTCGGCCGTCGTGCCTTCGAGCTGGGCGACCTTGAACGGATAGCCGGTCGGCGAGGCGAGCGGGTCCGTTCGGACGTACAGGGCCTCCGTGGCGAGCTGCTCGCGTGCTCGCCGCTTCAGCGGCGCGTCGAGCCCGGACTCCTCGCACAGGGCGAACGCCGTGCCGACCTGCACTCCCTGCGCGCCCTCGGCCAGCGCGCGCTCGAGCATCGCCGGGTGCGCCTGTCCGCCGGCGATCCAGAAGGGCACCTCCAGCGCGCGCATGCGCTCGAAGTCGACCTCGTCGCGTGGGCCGTAGATCGGCTCCCCGGAGTCGTCGAGTCGCAGCGGGCCGCGCGGCGGCGCGTTGTGGCCGCCGGCGATGGGGTGCTCCAGCACGAAGCCCTCGGGGCGGCTGGCGTCGTCGCGCGCGAGGTGGGAGGCCAGCACGTGGGAGCCCACGATCGCGGCGAAGCTGGGCCGCGACAGCGGAGGTCCCGGCTCGGCGATGACGTCGCGGGGCTCGAACGCCAGGATCTCGTCGCCGCCCTCCACGGCGAGCACGAGGCTCGTGGATCGATGCTCGGCGAGGGCGTTCAGCGCCGCGGGGATGCGGCTCGGGATCCCCGCGCCCATCAGCACCCAGTCGACGCCGGCGAGCATCGCCCCGTAGAGCGCCGGCAGCGTCGGGACCTGGATCTTCTCGAGCAGGTTGATGCCGATGGCGCGGTCATGGCCCTCCTTGGCCAGGTGGACCTCGACGAAGCACCCTGCGACCGTGAGCTCGAGGAACAGGCGGTTCTTGCGGAGCCGGGGCACCGGCACGGCACGGTAGGCCTTGCCGGGAGGGCGGCCCTCGGGACGGAAGTAGCGCTCGATGATCCGCTCGGCCACGGCGGGGTCGGGAAACGCGGAGAGCGCGCGGCGCAGGTGGCCGCCTTCGTCTCCGTCCTGAAGCCCGCGCGCGAGCACGACGGCCAGTGCGGTGCCGGAGACGACGCCGAGCTGCCCGAGCCGGGCCACGGTGGATGCGAGCCGCCAGCTCGAGACGGCGACTCCCATTCCCCCCTGGATGACGCGCGGGCCCGTCTCGGCCCTCATCCGCAGGCGCCTGCGGCCGCGGGGACGCGGTCCAGCAGCTCGCGGATGGCGGGGGCCAGCTCGGGTCGCTCGGCCACGAGGCGGGGCTCGAGCTCGGCCAGCAGATCGGCGAAGACCGCCTCGCGCTCGTCCTCGTCGAAGTCGGTGTGCTGGCGCTTACGCAGCCCGCGCTCGTGCAGCCGGACGAGCATGTCGGGCTCGATCCCCTTGGCCTGGAGCACCTGCTCGACGCACCCGAGCGGACAGCCGTCGATCGCGATAATCGGCAGCCCGCGCGTCGCCTTGTGCACGAGCGGTTTGACGTTGCCGCCCACTCCGACGATGCACGACATCTCGGCGAGGCCCAGGCGGTCCAGCCGCACGGCGATGTAGTTGGCGAGCTGCGCGACGTTGGAGCTTCCCGAACAGGAGTAGACGAGCATCCGCGCGACGCTACGCCCGCCGGGGGCTCGCGATATCCGTGGACATACCGGAAGCGCTCTCAGTAGTGCTCCACGATGCCGCCTCGGGTTCCCCCGAGGGGGCCCCGTGCAGGCCACGGAAGCCAGCCGCTCGGCCAGGCGTATCGTCGTGCCCATGTCGATCTCCTCCGTGGGGCGCACCGCGCCGGGGCATGCCGTGTTCCTTCCGCCGGGCGTCTGGACCGTGGACCGGCAGTTCTCGACCGTCGCCTTCGTCGTGCGCCACCTACGGCTGGCGCGCGTCCGCGGCCGCTTCGCCGCGTTCGCGGGGCGCATCGACGCCGCTTCCTCCGTGGGCGCCTCCGGGACGGTGGACGTCGCCTCGATCGACACCGGTGAGCCGCTCCGCGACGAGCACCTCCGCGGCGAGGGCTTCTTCGACGCCGGTGCGTTCCCGCAGATCGAGTACGGCGCCGACCAGGTGGTCGCCGACGCCGAGGACTGGCGGATCTCAGGCTGGATGACCATTCGCGACGTGACCGGGCCCCTGGTCCTGCACGCCAACAGCACGGCGCAGGACGACGGCAGCATGCGGATCGCCGCCCGCGGCGAGATCAGCCGCCGCGCCTTCGGCCTCGAGTGGTCGGGGCTCGTGGAGGCCGGTGGACTCGCGGTCTCCGATCGCGTGGCGATCGAGCTCGACATCGTCGTCCGGCGCTCGTAGCGACGAGCACCCGACACGGCACAGGGCATGGCCGGCCGTCCGATCACGCCTGCGGAGGAGCAGTACCTCGAGACGATCTTCTGGCTCGAGGAGTCGGGGCTGCCGCTGACCGCGGCCAACGTGATGCGCGCCAGGCGCGTCTCGCCGCCGGCGGTGCACGAGATGATCCGCCGTCTCGAGCGCGACGGGTACGTGACCCGGGGCGGCGACAAGGTGCTGGCGTTCACCGAGCGCGGCGCCGCTCACGCCGCGGCCCAGGTCCGCCGCCACAGGCTCGTCGAGCGGTTCCTCAGCGACGTGCTGGACATGCCGTGGGACGAGGTGCACGAGTCCGCCGATCGTCTGGCGCACGCGCTGACGCCGGAGCTCGAGGAGCGGATGCGCGCCGCGATCGGAGACGCCACGACGTGCCCGCACGGCCATCCGATCGATCCGGGGGAACGCGTCGAGGGGGTGCCGCTCGCCGACGTCGCCGTGGGTGCGCGCGTCGAGATCGTGCGCTTCGAGAACGAGGCCGAGGACGTGCTTCGGTATGTCAAGGCGGCCGGGCTGGAGCCGGGCCTCGAGGGCACGGTCGCCGAGCAGGGCGAGGCCGTCGTCGTCGCGTGCGCGCTCGGCTCGCGCCACGTGGTGAGCGCGTCGGTGGCGGAGACCGTCGCCGTGATCGCAGATCCGTCGCCCCCGGCGCGGGTGGCGCTGCCCGCGCGGCTGCTGCTCAACGAGGGAGGCTACGGCCGCTAGAGCAGCGCGTAGCATCGACGCCGCGTGCGCTTCGGGATCTTCTACGAGCACCAGCTCCCGCGGCCATGGGGCCCCGGGGCCGAGCAGCGGCACTGCGCCGAGGCGCTCGAGCAGGTGGAGGTCGCCGACCGCGTCGGCTTCGACGCGGTGTGGGCGGTCGAGCACCACTTCCTCGAGGAGTACTCGCACTCGAGCGCCTCCGACGTCTTCCTCGCCGCGGCGAGCCAGCGCGCGCCGAACCTGCGGCTCGGCTTCGGCATCCTGCCGCTGCCGCCGGGCTACGAGCACCCCGCCCGGCGCGCGGAGACGGTGGCGACGCTCGATCTGGTCTCGGGCGGGCGCGTCGAGCTCGGCACGGGCGAGACGTCGTCC
>JANJUA010000096.1 GCA_024710825.1 Solirubrobacteraceae bacterium | reverse complement strand
CGGCGTCCCGAACCAGGTGCTCTCCTCGACCTCCGGCAGGGCCCTCCCGATGGCGAGCACGTCCTCCCAGCTGGGCATGCCGCCATGCTACGTGCTCGTGTCAGACGTCCTCGACAGCCGGGAGGCCGGCCCCGCCGCCCTTCGCGGCAGCGCGATGCGCAGCGGCGCGTACCTCGCCGCCGTGGCGCTGTCGATCGCGTCCGCGCCGCTGCTGATCCGCCACCTCGGGGTGGCGCAGTTCGGCGCGTACGTGACGGTGATGTCGCTGATGAACCTCGTCGCGGGCGTGACGGAGGGCGGGCTGAACGCGATCGCGCTGCGCGAGTACGCCACGCGCGGCGGCGCCGCCCGACGGGCTGCGCTGCGCGCGCTGCTCGGCGTCCGACTGGCGCTGTCGATCGGCGGCGTGCTGGTCGGGGTCGGCTTCGCGCTGCTCGCCGGCTACGACACGCCGCTGGTCGTCGGCGCGATCGGCGCGGGCACCGGCGTCGTGCTCCAGGCGGTGCAGATGCTCGTCGGAACACCGCTGCAGGGCGAGCTGCGCTTCGGCTGGCTGTCGACGCTCACGCTGCTCGGGCAGGTCGCGACGGTCGCGCTCGTCGTCGTCCTCGTCGTGGTGGACGCGGGGCTGGTCGAGTTCCTGTGGATCACCGCGCCGGTCGGTTTGCTGCTGCTCGCGATCACGCTCGTGCTCGTCGGCCGGGCCATGCCGCTGCGCCCGTCGCTGCGCTGGGCCGAGGTGTGGCCGCTGCTGCGCGACACGCTGCCCTTCACCGCGGCGGTCGCCGTCAACGTCGTCTACTTCCGCGTCACGATCCTCGTCATGTCGCTGCGCGCCAGCGAGCTCGAGACCGGCTACTTCGCCACATCGTTCCGCGTGGTGGAGGTGCTGCTCGGCGTCCCGGCGCTCGTGATCGGCGCCGCGTTCCCGATCCTCGCGCGCGCGGAGCGCGACGACGCGGACCGCTTCGCCTACGCCATGCGGCGGATCCTCGAGATGGCGCTCATCCTCGGCGCGTGGATGGCGATCTGCTGCGTCGCGGGCGCCCAGGTGGCGATCGACGTGCTCGCCGGGGGCGAGGCGCAGCCCGCCGTCGGGGTGCTGCGCATCCAGGGCCTGACGCTGGCCGCGACGGGCATCGCGGTCGCCTGCGGCTACGCCCTGCTGACGTTGCGCCGCTACGCCCCGATGCTGTGGATGAACGGGGCCGCGCTGGTCGGCAGCGTGGTGCTGACGCTCGCGCTCGTGGGGCCGCTCGGGGCGCAGGGCGCGGCGCTCGCGACCCTCGGCGCCGAGCTCGTGCTGTGCGCCGGGCTGCTCGTCGTCCTGCTCCGCGAGCGCCCGGAGCTGACGGGCGCGCTGCGCGGGGCGCCCGCGATACTCGCGGTGGCGGGCGCGGCGGTGGCGGCCGGGCTGCTGACCGGCCTGCCCGGCCTGGTGGGCTTCGCGCTGGCGAACGTGGTGTTCGTCGCCGGGCTCGTGCTCGTCGGGCGCTTCCCGCCCGAGGTCAGGGAGCTGCTGCGCCGATGACCGCGCTCGACGTCGTCGTCGTCACCTTCGACACGCGCGAGGTCACGCTGGAGTGCGTCGCGCGCCTCGACCGGGCGGGCACCCGGGCGATCGTGGTCGACAACGGCTCCACCGACGGCACCGCGGAAGCCGTTACCGCCCGCTTCCCGGAGGCGGCGGTGGTGCGGCTCGAGCGGGGCGTCGGCTTCGCGGAGGCGTGCAATCGGGGCGCGGCCGTGGGCGACGCGCCGCTGGTCCTGTTTCTGAACTCGGACGTCTACGCGCGGCCGGGCGCTCTCGACGCGCTGGTCGGCGCCCTGGAGTCCGATCCAGGCGCGGTCGCCGCGGGCGGTCGGCTCGTCGACCCGGGCACCGACGACACGCAGCCCGCCTACGCGCCGCAGCCGTACCCGGGGCTCGGGGCGCTCGTCGCCCGGGTCACCGGGCTCGAGCTGCTCGCCCGCGGCGGCCCGGACCGGGCGCTGCTGGCCGAGCGGGGGACGATCTCCTGCGACCAGCCGGCCGGCGCCTGCCTGCTCGTGCGGCGTTCGGTGCTCGCGTCCGTGGCCGGCTTCGACGAGCGCTTCTGGTTCTGGTACGAGGACGTCGACCTCGCGCGCCGCCTGCGCGCCCACGGGCGGCTGCTGCACGTCGGCGGGGCGGTCTTCGAGCATCTCGGCGGCGGCACCTTCGCCTCCTGGGGGCGCGAGCGCGGCCTGCGCAGCCGGCTGCTCGGGATCGCCCGCTACGCGGAGTCGCACCTGCCGCGTCGGGAGCGCGTCGCGCTCGGCGCCGCGCTGGCCGCGTCGGGCCTGGTGCGGGCCGCGGCGTTCGGCCTCCTGCGGCGCCGGGAGCTGGCGAGCGCCTGGTGGGAGGGCGCGCAGCGCGGCCTGCGCCTCATCGCCGGGCGGTGACGGCCAGCGCCGCCCTGGCGGTCGCGTCGGCGAGCCCGCGGCAGACCCAGACGGCGACGGGCACGAGCAGGACGCCGACGGCGACGCGCAGCAACGTCCAGCCTACGGAGGCGGACGCGAAGATCTCCGGCCCGTCGGCGTCGTCCAGCGACCAGTACCACAGCGGCGAGGCGATCAGCCCGAGCGCCGTGGACCACAGCGTCACCGCGACGGTGAAGCCGAGGATGCCGAGCGGCAGCATGAGCGCGCCCCACAGGGCGCCCCGCCAGCCGGCGCCGTCGGCGACGCCCGCCTTGACGCGGCGC
>JANJUA010000091.1 GCA_024710825.1 Solirubrobacteraceae bacterium | reverse complement strand
CACGCGCGGCGGTCTCGGCCGGTGCCCACGCCATGACCGACGTCACCGGCTTCGGCCTCCTCAACCACCTGCACGAGCTGGCGCGCGCGAGCGGCGTCGCGGCCCAGGTCGACGCGGCCGCGGTGCCGGCGCTGCCCGGCGTCGAGGGGCTCCTGCGCGCCGGCGACGCGGTGTCCGGCGGCAGCCGCCGCAATCGCCTCCATGCCGAGGGCTTCACGACGTTCGATCCCGGTGTCGAGGAGTGGCGCCGGCGCCTGGTCGCCGACGCCACCACGTCCGGCGGCCTGCGCGTCGCCGTCGCACCCGAGCGCGCCGGCGGAGTGCCGGGCGCGCGGGTCGGCCGGCTCGTCACCGGGCCTCCGGGCGCGATCCGGGTCGACCCGTAGACGCGGTCCGGCCCGGCGGCGACGTGAACGCCGCGGCGCGCAGATCGGGTAGAACGCCGATCCTGGAGCGGCTGGGGCCCGGTGGCCCGTCCGGTCTTCAAAACCGGCAAGCCGCGGCAGCCCCGCGGTTGGGAGGTTCGACTCCTTCGCCGCTCCGCTCCCCCGACGTGCCACCATGCCCTGGTCGTGACCGGTAGCGACGACGCTCTCCGTGCCCTGCCTTCGGTCGACCGGCTGGCGACCGCGGTCGCGCGGGCTGAGCTGGCCGAGCGACGGACCGCGCTGCTCGACGGCGGGGTGCCGGCGGACGAGGAGACCCTCGTGGAGGCGGCGCGGCGGCGGTTGCGGCCGGCGCTGCGCCGGGTGCTGAACGCGACCGGGGTGATCGTGCACACGAACCTCGGGCGCGCGCCGCTGGGGGCGCCGGCGCGGGCCGCGGTCGCGGAGGCCGCCGCCGGCTACAGCAACCTCGAGCTGGACCTCGGCAGCGGCCGGCGCGGGTCGCGGCACGACCACGTCGCCGGGCTGCTGTGCGAGCTCACCGGCGCGGAGGCGGCGATCGCGGTCAACAACTGCGCGGCGGCGACGCTGCTGGCCGTCGCGGCGATCGCCGGTCCCGGCCGCGAGGTCGTCGTCTCGCGCGGCCAGCTCGTCGAGATCGGCGGCTCGTTCCGCATTCCCGAGGTGATCGCGCAGGCCGGCGCGCGACTGGTCGAGGTGGGCACGACGAACCGCACACGGCTGCAGGACTACCGGCAGGCGATCGGCGAGGACACCGCCGCCATCCTGCGCGTCCACCCGTCGAACTTCCGCACGGTGGGCTTCGTCGAGGAGGTCGGGATCGCGGAGCTCTGCGGGCTCGGCGTGCGGGTCATCGACGACGTCGGGGCCGGCGTGCTGGCGGAGGACCTTCCCGCGCTCGCCGGCGAGCCGCCGGTGCGCGGGTCCGTGCGCGCCGGCGCGGCGGCCGTCGCGTTCTCCGCAGACAAGCTGCTCGGCGGCCCGCAGGCCGGGCTGCTCGTCGGCCGCGCCGACGCGATCGAGCGCTGCGCGCGGCATCCGCTCGCCCGCGCGGTGCGCATCGACAAGCTCTCGCTGGCGGCGCTCGAGGCGACGCTGCGGCTCTACCGCGACCCGGAGCTCGCGCGCCGAGAGCTGCCGGTGCTGGCGATGCTCGACGCCCCGCCCGAGGTGCTCGAAGGGCGCGCGCGACGGCTGGCGGACGCGGTCGGCGGCCAGGTCGTCGACGCGGTCGCGCGGGCCGGCGGCGGTGCTCTGCCGCTGCTCGAGCTCCGCGGCCCGGCGGTCGTGCTCGACCCCGGCCCCGTGGGCGCGGACGCGCTCGCGGCGGCCCTGCGCGGTGGCGACCCGCCGCTCGTCGGCCGCATCCAAGAGGGCCGCGTCGTGCTCGACCCGCGCACACTGGACGACGACGAGCTCGACGCGGCGATCGCCGTCGTCCGCGCGGTGCGGTGAGCGCCGAGCCGCTCACGCTCGGCACCGGCGGCCACATCGACCACGGCAAGACCGCGCTCGTCCGCGCGCTCACCGGCCGCGACACCGATCGCCTGCCCGCCGAGCGCGCACGGGGGATCTCCATCGAGCTCGGGTTCGCGCCGCTGCAGCTGCCCAGCGGCCGGCGGCTCTCGGTGGTCGACGTGCCCGGGCACGAGCGCTTCGTGCGGACGATGGTCGCGGGCGCGACGGGGGTCGACCTGTTCCTGCTCGCGGTCGCCGCCGACGACGGCGTCATGCCGCAGACGCGCGAGCACTGGACGGTGCTGCGGGCGCTGGGCGTCGACCGGGGCGTCGTCGCGATCACCAAGACGGACCGCGCCGATCCCGGCCGCGCGGCTGCGCAGGCGCGCACGCTGGTGGGGGAGGGGGTGCCGGTCGTCGCGTGCTCCGTGCGCAGCGGCGACGGGCTCGGCGACCTGCGCGCCGCGCTCGACGCGGTCGCCGCGGGCACCGCCAGCCGTGCGGCGCTGGCGGGCGACGCCCTGCTGCACGTCGACCGCGTCTTCACCGTCCACGGTGCCGGGACCGTGCTGACGGGAACGCTGTGGAGCGGGCGGCTGGCGGTGGGTGACGCCGTCGAGCTGCTCCCCGCCGCCCGGCGCGCGCGGATCCGCTCGCTGCAGGTCCACGACGCACCGGTCGAGCACGCGGCGGCGGGCCAGCGCGTCGCGGTCAACCTGTCGGGGGTGGAGCGCGGGAGCGTGACCAGGGGCGACGTGCTGGCCGCGCCCGGCGCCGGGATCCGGCCGGCGTGGATCCTCGACGTGGCGCTCGACCTCCGCGACGTGCCGGCGGGCGGGCGCGTGCACGTCCACCACGGCACGCGGGAGTCGCCGGCGCGGATCTTCGCGCGCGGCGGCGACCGGTGGCAGGTGCGCGCCCGACGCCCGCTGCTGGCGCGGGCCGGCGACCGGGTGGTGATCCGGTCGAGCTCCCCGCCCGATACGCTCGGCGGGGGCGTCGTCGTCGACCCTGCGGCGCGGCGCCGCGCCCGCCGCCCCCCGGAGCCCGAGATCCCCCAGCCCCAGCCGCCCATCGAGCCCCCCGAGCACAC
>JANJUA010000434.1 GCA_024710825.1 Solirubrobacteraceae bacterium | reverse complement strand
CGCCTCGACGGCTACTCCGCCGTCGGCGGCCTGGCTCTGAGCGGCACCCTGCGCGCGGCGGTCGGCGAGTCGCCGCAGGGCCGGCTGCGGGTACGCGCCGGCCGCGTCTCGGGCACGCTGGCGCTCGGCCCGGACGGGTCGATCGCCGGTCGGCTCGGCGGGCGGCCCGTCGCGGCGGGGCCGCAGCCCGACGCGGCGTAGGATGGGCGCAATGCCCTCCAACGACACGATCTCCTTCGCTCGCGGGGCCCCCTCGCTCGACATCGTCGACGTCGACGGCCTGAGTGCGTCCGCCACCGCCGCCTTCGAGCGCGACCCGGCCGGGCTCACCGGCTACGGCACCTCGATCGGCTACCCGCCCCTGCGCGCCTGGATCGCCGAGCGCCACGGCGTCGACCCCGCGCAGGTCATCGTCACGAACGGCTCGATGCAGGCCGACGCGTTCCTCTTCGAGACGTTCGTCTCCCCGGGCGACGCCGTCGTCGTGGAGAAGCCGACGTACGACCGCACGCTGCTCAGCCTGCGCGACATCCGCGGCGCCGAGGTCCACCCCGTCTCGCTCGAGACGGACGGGATCGACACCGAGGAGCTGCGCCGGGCGCTCGAGGGCGGGCTGCGCCCGAAGCTCGCGCACGTCATCCCGAACTTCCAGAACCCCGCGGGCTACACGCTCTCGCGCGCCAAGCGCCAGGCGCTGCTCGCGCTCGCGAAGGAGCACGGCTTCCTCGTGTTCGAGGACGACCCGTACGTCGCGCTGCGCTTCGCCGGCGAGACGCTGCCGACGATGCTGTCGCTCGACGAGCACGACACGGTCGTCTACGCCTCCTCGTTCTCGAAGACGGTCTGCCCCGGCATCCGGGTCGGCTATCTCGTCGGGCCGGCGGAGCTCATCGGGCGGATCGCGAAGCTGGCGACGAGCACGTACATCTCGCCGTCGATGGTCTCCCAGGGCCTCGTCTACGAGTTCTGCCGCAGCGGGCGCATCGACACGTCCATCGAGACGGTCAAGAGCGCGCTCGCGGAGCGGGTGCAGACGCTCGGGACCGCGCTGCGCCGCGAGCTGCCGGAGGCACGCTTCGAGGAGCCCCAGGGCGGCTACTTCATGTGGGTGACGCTGCCCGAGGGCACGAGCGTCGACCGGGTGTTCGAGGAGGCCGCGGACCGCGGCGTGCAGATCGTCAAGGGCACGGACTTCCTGCTCGCCGGCGGCGAGAACACGCTGCGCCTCGCGTACTCCGGGGTGACGGCCGACCAGATCGACGAGGGCGTGCGCCGCCTCGCCGAGGCCGTCAGGGCCGCACGCGGCTAAAGCGTCCGCTCGTTCCTGCCGAGGAAGCTCGAATGCCCGGCTTCCTCGAACGCATCGGTCGTGCCTGCGCGCGCCACCGCCTGTCGGTGGTGGCGCTGTGGGCCGTCGCCCTGGTCGCCCTCGGCCTCGCCTCCTCGGCTCTCGGAACGCGCACCAGCGATGACCTGTCGCTGCCCGGCACCGGCAGCCAGGCCGCCGAGGACATCTTCGAGCGCGAGTTCCCCGCGCAGACGAACGTGTCGAGCCCGGTCGTCTTCGCGGCCGACTCGGGCTCGATCGAGTCGGCCGAGCACGAGCGCGAGATCGACGAGGCGCTGCGGCGCGTCGCCGAGGTCGAGCACGTGGCCTCGGTCGTCAGCCCGTTCACCAAGGAGGGCGCGGCGGGGCTGAGCCGGGACGGGCGCATCGCCTACGCGACCGTCACGCTCGACGTCGGGCCGACCGAGCTCGAGCGCTCCACGGCCGACGAGATCGCCGAAGCGGCGGAGGTCGACGGGCTGGAGGTCGCGGTCGGCGGGCTCATCGGCCAGCAGGCGCACGCCCCCGAGCCGATGGACTCGGAGGCCATCGGCCTGGCCGCCGCCGTCGTCATCCTGCTGTTCACCTTCGGCAACGTCGTGGCGATGGGGCTGCCCATCATCACCGCGCTGCTCGGCCTCGGCGCCGGGCTGACGCTCGTGACCGTCCTCGGCCACGTCATCGCGGTGCCGACGATCGCCCCGACGCTCGCGACGATGATCGGGCTCGGCGTCGGCATCGACTACGCGCTCTTCCTCATCACCCGCCACCGGGCGAACCTGGCGGCCGGCCTCGGCGTGGAGGAGTCGATCGCGCGGACGAACGGCACCTCGGGGGCGGCGGTCGTGTTCGCGGGCGGCACGGTCATCATCGCGCTCGTCTCGCTCGTGCTGGCCAACATCCCGATCGTCGCGGCCCTGGGCTACACGTCGGCGATCGTCGTCGCCGTCGCGGTGCTCGCCGCCGTCACCCTGCTGCCCGCCGTGCTGTCGCTCCTGGGCCACCGCGTCAACGCCCTGCGCCTGCCGCTGCCCCGGCGCGCCGTGGGCGGCGAGGCGCACGGCTGGAAGCGCTGGGGCGAGATCGTCGCGCGGCGGCCGTGGCCGTTCCTGCTCGTCGGGCTGGTCGTCCTGCTCGCCATGGCCGCCCCGGTGCTGTCGCTGCACCTCGGCCAGGCGGACGCCAGCACCTCGCCGAAGGGCACGGAGTCGCGCACGGCGTTCGACCTGCTCGCCAAGGGCTTCGGACCGGGCGAGAACGGCCCGTTCATCGTGGCGGTGGAGCTGGGCGACGCGCCGGGCGACGAGGCGAAGGCCGCGCTCGCCCGACTCGACGAGGCGCTGGGCAAGGCCGACGGCGTCGCGTCGGTCAGCCCGCCGATCCCGAGCGCCGACGGCACGGCCGCGCTCATCACCGTCGTCCCCACGACGGCTCCCGCCGCCCGCGAGACCGAGCTGCTGGTGCCGAAGCTGCGCGACGAGGTGATCGCGCCCGCCGTCGAGGGCACCGACCTGCGGGCCTACCTCGGTGGGCAGACCGCCGCGGCGGTCGACCTCGCCGACGGCATCTCGGACCGGCTGCCGCGGGTGATACTGATCGTCATCGCGCTGAGCTTCGTGCTGCTGCTGCTGGCCTTCCGGTCGATCGTGCTGCCGCTCAAGGCGGCGGCGATGAACCTGCTGTCGATCGGCGCGGCCTACGGCGTCGTCACCCTCGTCTTCCAGGAGGGCTTCGGCGTGGGCCTGGTGGGCCTGAGCGAGACGGTCCCGATCGTCAGCTTCGTCCCGCTGATGATGTTCGCGATCCTCTTCGGCCTGTCGATGGACTACGAGGTCTTCCTGCTCAGCCAGATCCAGGAGCACTGGCGCGAGGAGGGCGACGCGCGCAAGGCGGTCATCGACGGCATCGCCAACACGGGTCGGGTCATCACCGCGGCGGCGCTCATCATGGTGTGCGTGTTCGGCTCGTTCGTGCTCAACGACGACCCGACGATCAAGCAGTTCGGCCTGGGCATGGCGGTGGCGGTCGCGGTGGACGCGACGCTCGTGCGCTGCCTGCTCGTGCCCGCGGTCATGGTCCTCCTGGGGCGCGCGAGCTGGTGGCTGCCCGGCTGGCTGGACCGGCGGCTGCCGCACATGGACATCGAGGGCCGCCCGGAGGCGCCTGCCGCGGCCGAGCCGGCCCCCGCCGCGGCGCCGTAGGCGCCTCAGCGGCCGTTGGGCCGCGGCGCTCGGCGCCGCGGCACGCGCTCGACCCGCCGCGGCAGGTCGCTCAGCCGGTCCTCCGCCATCGTGACGAACGCGCGCGTCGCCGGCGAGAGCTGCGTCCCGCGCCGCCAGACGAACGCGAGGTGCTCGTAGATCGGCTCCGCGAACGGCACCCAGCCGAGCCGCCGCGGGACGCGGCGCCCGAGCGCGTGGAGGATGCCGCGAGCGACGATCGTGTCGCCGGCGCCGTCGGCGGCGAGGTCGATCGCCACCTCGGGGTCCTCGACGTCGATCGCGGGCGCCAGCGGCACGCCCGCCCGTTGGGCCAGCTCGGCAAGCTGGCGGCGCGTCGGGTCCTGCGCGCCGAACGTCACGTCGTAGAGCACGAGCGACCCTCGCGCGAGCCGCTCGATCGTCATCGCCGAGCGCAGCCGCGACGGGTCCGCCGAGCACGCGAGGATCTCGTCGCGCATCGCCGGACGCACCTCGAGACCCTCGTCGTCGACGGGCAGCGCGACGACGCCGGCCTCGAGCTCGCCGGCCCGGATCGCGGACACGACCTCCGAGGAGTTCTGACCCAGGACCCGCACCCGGACCCCCGGATGGCGGTGGTGGAAGTCCGCGACGAACCGCGCGCCGAGGTAGTAGCGCGACGTGCCGAACGTACCGAACGCGGCAGTCCCGCCGCGCAGCTCGCGGACGTCGACCAGCGACGAGCGCGCCGCCTCGACCTCGGCCAGCACACGCTCCGCGTGCGGGCGCAGCGTCTGCCCGGCCTCGGTCGGCGCGAGGCCCCGGCCGAGGCGGTGGAACAGCGCCACGCCCAGCTCGTCCTCCAGCCGGCGCACCTGCTCCGACAGCGATGGCTGCGCGAGATGGAGCGACGCGGCCGCCGCGCTGAACGAGCCGTGCTCGATAGCGGCGAGGAAGTAGGTGAGCTGCTGGAGCGTCATAGGCTGCGCCTTGAGGTCGCGAAGACAATCAAGGCTACCGCGAGAGGCGCGATCGGCTCAAGATG
>JANJUA010000409.1 GCA_024710825.1 Solirubrobacteraceae bacterium | reverse complement strand
CGGGATCGTGACGCAGTTCATGGAGACGAACATCGGCTCAGGCTACCCGGAGATGGTCGAGCAGCAGCCGCGTGAACCGCTCCGGCTGCTGCATGTTCGCCAGGTGCGCCGCGTCGGCGATGACGGCCATGCGGGCGTCCGGTATGGCCGCCGCGATGCGAGCGGCGTGGTCGGGGGGCGTGGACGGGTCGTCCGCGCCGGCGATGACGAGCGTGGGCGCCGCGATGCGCGGCAGGTCCGCCTCGATCGCCATCGTCTCGACGGCGGCGCACGCGCTCGCGTAGCCCTCGGCGGGGGTCGCGGCGACCATCTCGCGGATCCGGCGGACGACGCGGGGCCGGGCCTGCGCGAAGCCCGGCGTGAACCAGCGGCTGACGACGGCGTCGGCGACGGCGCCGGTGCCGTGCGCGCGGACCAGCGCCGCCCGCTCGCGCCAGGCCTCCGGCGGCCCGAGGGCGGCCGAGGTGCTCGACAGCACGAGCCGGTCGACCCGCTCGGGCGCGTGGATGCCCAGCCACATCGCCACCATGCCGCCCAGCGAGAGCCCGGCGACGTGCGCGCGGGGCAGCCGCAGCTCGTCGAGCAGGGCGACGACGTCGCCGCCGAGATCGGCCAGGGCGTAGGGGCCGGGCGGGACGGGGGAGCGGCCGTGCCCGCGCAGGTCGAAGCGCACGACGTGCAGCTTCTCGGCGAGCACGTCGATCTGGGGCTCCCACATCGCCAGCGACGCGCCGAGCGAGTTGACGAGCACGAGGGCGGGCGCCAGCGCCGGGCCCTCGACGACGTGGTGGACGGATACCGCGCTCATCCGCCCGCTCTCGCGGCTCGCGCGTGGTCGGTCGTAACCGCCCACAGGTCCGCCTCGATGTCCGCGGCGGTGGCGAGCAGCGGCGCCAGCAGGTCTTCGCGCATCGCCTCGATCGTGCGCCGGCTGGCGTGGGTGGACAGGTTCGCCGCGGCGATGACCGTGCCGCCGCGGTCGCGCAGCGGCACCGCGAGCGAGCGCAGGCCCTCCTCGAGCTCCTGGTCGACGAGCGCATGGCCCTGGCCGCGCACGCGGTCGAGCTCGGCGCGCAGCTTCGCCGGGCTCCAGACGACCCCGCGGGCGAGAGGGTCCAGCCGCGCGGTCGCGAGGAAGGCGTCGAGGTCGCGATCGGACAGGCCGGCGAGCAGGACTCGGCCCATCGACGTCGCGTACGCCGGGAACCGGGTGCCGACGTTGATCGCCACGGTCATGATCCGCGACACCGGCACGCGCGCCACGTAGACCACGTCCTCGCCGTCCAGCACCGAGACCGAGGAGGACTCCCGCACCCGGGCGACGAGGCGCTCGAGGTGCGGCTCGGCGATCTCGGGCAGCGACAGGCTGGACAGGTACGCGTAGCCGAGGCGCAGGATCCCGGGGGTGAGGCAGAACGCCTTGCCGTCGGTCGCGACGTAGCGGAGGTCTACGAGCGTCAGCAGGAACCGCCGCGCCGCCGCCCGGGTGAGGCCGGTGCGGCGCGCGACCTCGCTGAGCGTCAGCTCGGGCGCGTCGCCGTCGAACGCGCGGATGACCGCGAGTCCACGGTCGAGCGACTGAACGAAGTGCGGCGCTCGCTCCTCGGTCATGCCCTGTCGATCCGCGTCACGAGTGGCTGCAGCATGGCAGGTACGGGCGCTCGCCCGTGCCACGACTCAGGCCTCGAGCACCACGGCAAGGCCCTGGCCGACGCCGATGCAGATCGCGGCGAGGCCCCAGCCGCCGCCCTGGCGGCGCAGCTCCTTGGCGAGTGTGCCGAGGATGCGGATGCCGGAGCAGCCGAGCGGGTGCCCGATGGCGATCGCGCCGCCGTTGGGATTGACGATCTCCGGGTCGAGCTCGGGCCAGTCGGAGAGGCACGCGAGCGACTGCGAGGCGAACGCCTCGTTGAGCTCGACCGCTCCCAGGTCGCCCCAGCCGATGCCCGCTCGAGCGAGGGCGCGCCTCGCAGCCTCGACGGGAGCGATCCCGAAGACGTCGGGGTCGACGGCGTGGACGGCACGGCTGGCGACGCGGGCGAGCGGCTCGACGCCGAGGCGGTCGGCGGCGTCCCGGTCGCCCACGACGACGGCCGCGGCGCCGTCGCTCAACGGTGAGGCGTTGCCGGCGGTGACCGTGCCGTGGTCGCGGAACACGGGCTCGAGCCTCGCCAGCGCCTCCGGCGAGCTGTCCGGGCGGATCCCTTCGTCGCGCTCGCGCTCGGTGCCCGGCACGGCGACGACGTGGTCGTCGTAGAAGCCCGCCTCCCAGGCGGCGTGGGCGCGCTGGTGCGAGCGCGCGGCGAACGCGTCCTGTCGTTCGCGCGTGATCGCGTAGCGCTCGGCGAGGATCTCGGCGCTCTCGCCGAGCGCGACGGTCCACGCGTCGGGCATCGCCGGGTTGACCATACGCCAGCCCAGCGTCGTGGAGTGCAGCGTCTCGTGGGCGGTCGGGAAGCCCTTGGCGGGCTTGGGCAGCACCCAGGGCGCGCGGCTCATCGACTCGACCCCGCCGGCGATCGTCAGCGACGCGTCGCCGGTCTCGACGGCGCGGGACATCGCGATCGCGGCCTCCAGGCCCGAGCCGCACAGCCGGTTGACCGTGACGCCGGGGACGGTGGTGGGCAGGCCGGCGAGCAGCGCGGCCATCCTGGCGACGTTCCGGTTGTCCTCGCCGGCGCCGTTGGCGTCGCCGAACGCCATGTCGTCGATCGTCTCGGGGTCGATGCCGGTGCGCTGCACGAGCGTCCGCAGCGCATGGGCGACGAGGTCGTCCGGCCGCACGGCGGAGAGCGCGCCGCCGTAGCGGCCGATCGGGGTGCGGACGTAGTCGAGGACGTAGGACTCGGGCATCGGCGTGTCTCTCAGGCCTGGAGGGCGCGCAGCGTGGCGAGCTCCGGGCCGGTCGGGGGTGGCAGGCTCTCGAGGGCGTCGGCGACGCGCAGCTCCCAGCCGGTCGCCGCGCGCGCCTGCTCGACGGTGACGCCCTCGTGCAGGGCGGCGAGCGTCAGCTCGCGCGCGGTCTCGTCGAAGCGCAGGATGCCGAGGTCGGTGACGACGGTCGTCGGCCCTGCGCCCCGCAGGCCCAGCCGCTCGCGGAAGCCCGGCGTGCCGTCGCCGTGTCCGACGGAGGTGACGAAGTCGACGCGTTCCACGAATGCG
>JANJUA010000362.1 GCA_024710825.1 Solirubrobacteraceae bacterium | reverse complement strand
CGATCTACGACTACGGCCGCGTCCACGCCGCCTGGCAGTACGACGGCCCGGGCTACGGCTCGGCGGTCGGCACGTTCGCGGGCCACGACCTGCGGCTGCGGATGACGACCGATCTGCGGCTCGGCTTCGAGGGCTCGCGCGTGCGGGCGCGCACGACGCTGCGCGACGGCGACACGGCGTTCGTCGCGCTGGCCTGGAGCGATCACGGCGGCCCGGAGACCTACGACGAGGGCTACGAGCGCCTCGTGCACACGGCCGACTTCTGGCACGAGTGGCTGTCGCACGGCGACTTCCCCGACCACCCGTGGCGGGCCTACCTGCAGCGCTCCGCCCTCACGCTGAAGGGCCTCACCTACGCGCCGACGGGCGCGATGATCGCCGCGGCCACCACGTCGCTGCCGGAGACGCCGCGCGGCGAGCGCAACTGGGACTACCGCTACACGTGGATCCGCGACTCCACGTTCATGCTCTGGGGGCTGTACACGCTCGGCTTCGACTGGGAGGCCAACGACTTCTTCTACTTCATCGCCGACGTCGCCGAGCGCGACATGGACATCCAGATCATGTACGGCGTCGGCGGCGAGACGCACCTGCCCGAGACGATCCTCGATCACCTCCACGGCTACGACGGCGCCAGGCCGGTTCGGATCGGCAACGACGCGTTCGACCAGAACCAGCACGACGTGTGGGGTGCGATGCTGGACTCGATCTACCTGCACACCAAGTCGCGCGACCATCTCGCCGACAGCCGCTGGCCGATCATCCAGCGGCTCGTCGAGCGCGCTATCGAGCACTGCCAGGAGCCCGACCGGGGCATCTGGGAGGTGCGCGGCGAGCCGCGGCACTTCGTCTCCTCGAAGGTGATGTGCTGGGTGGCGATGGACCGCGGCGTGCGGCTCGCGCGGCTGCGCGAGGAGGACGCGATCGCCGAGCGCTGGCAGGCGGAGGCGGACCGGCTGCACGCCGACATCTGCGCGCGCGGCGTCGACGAGCGCGGCGTCTTCACCCAGCACTACGACACCGACGCGCTCGACGCGAGCGCGCTGCTGATGCCGCTCGTGCGGTTCCTGCCCCCCGAGGACCCGCGCATCCGCGCGACCGTGCTGGCCATCGCCGACGAGCTGACCGAGGAAGGCCTCGTGCTGCGCTACCGGCCCGAGGAGACCGACGACGGGCTGAGCGGCGTCGAGGGCTCGTTCACGATCTGCTCGTTCTGGCTGGTGTCCGCCCTGAGCGAGATCGGAGAGCCGCGGCGGGCGCGGGACCTCTGCGAGCGGCTGCTCGGCTATGCCTCCTCGCTGCTGCTCTACGCCGAGGAGATCGACCCGCGGACGGGGCGCCACCTCGGCAACTTCCCTCAGGCGTTCACGCACCTGGCGCTCATCAACGCGGTGATGCACGTGATCCGCGCCGAGGAGGCGGACGCGATGCACGACCAGCCGATGACGGCGGTGACCGGCGACGTAGGGTTCGCGGAGGATGTATGAGACTGGTGCGGGTGGAGAGCTTCGAGGACGTGGCGGTGACGGCGGCCCGGCGGGTCGCGGGGCTGATCGGCGCGACGTCGCAGCCGTTCCACCTCGCGCTGGCGGGCGGGTCGACGCCCGAGCGCACGCACGAGCTGCTCGCGCCGCTGGTGGCCGACTGGAGCCACGTGCACATATGGCTGTCCGACGAGCGCGCCGTGCCGCCCGACGACGCGGACGCCAACTTCCTGATGATCCGTCGGTCGCTGCTGGAACGCATCGCCGTACCGGCCGCGAACGTCCATCGTGTGCTCGGCGAGCTCGGCGCCGACGAGGCCGCCGACCGCTACGAGGCGGAGGTCCGCGACTCGGTGGTGGCGGGGGCGGACGGGCTGCCGCTGTTCGATGTCGCGATGGCCGGGATGGGACCGGACGGGCACACCTGCTCGCTGTTCCCGGGACATGCCGAGGTCGACGAGCGCGAGCGGCTCGTCGTTGCGGTGCACGGCTCGCCGAAGCCCCCGCCCGACCGGGTCACGTTCACGTTTCCGCTGCTGCACGCCGCGCGGCTGACGCTCCTGCTCGTGGCCGGAGCCTCCAAGCGCGAGGCGATGACGCGCGTGGCGGCGGGGCCCGACCCGGCGACCCCGGCGTCGCTGCTGGCGCAGGGGACGCTGGAGGTCGTCGTGGACGCGGCGGCGGCGCCGCCCGCGTAGCGGCTCAGGCGTCGAAGTCCTTGTCGCGGCCCACGCCGGGCCAGGGCGCCAGGATCAGCAGGAGCCGCGCCTCCGTCGTCGCCGTGACCTCGTGGCGCTCGTGCGGGTCGAAGTGCGCGAGGAAGCCGGCGGGCGCCGTCGTGGTGGCGCCGTTCTGGCCGATCTCGACCTCGCCGCTGTGGACGTGGACCCAGGCGTGCTCGTGGACCTGGTGGTCCTGGAGCTGCTCACCGGGCTCGAGTTGGATGACGATGGCGCGCGCGGCGCCGTCGTCGGAGCGCAGGACCTGCGGCTTCTGCGGCTCGACGACGAGGTCGGTCAGGCTCCAGGTGTCCATGCGCGCGATCCTACCCGGCGCTCCCGGCGGTGACGCACGGCCGGCGGCTGACGACGGCGGCGCCGGCCGGACCGGCTAGAGACCCAGGTCGCGCACGCCCATCTCGTCGAAGCCGACGTGGTGGGCGAGCTCGTGGCGCACGGTCTGCACGACCTGCGCGCGCAGCAGCTCGGGGTGGTGGCCGAAGTCGCGGCGCAGCGAGTCGCGGTAGATGACGATGCGGTCCGGGAAGTCGTCGCGGTGGGCGCCGTCGCCGTGGTAGAGGCCGTAGG
The DNA here is from genome assembly GCA_024710825.1 of Solirubrobacteraceae bacterium. Taxonomy (GTDB): domain Bacteria; phylum Actinomycetota; class Thermoleophilia; order Solirubrobacterales; family Solirubrobacteraceae; genus Capillimicrobium. The sequence goes on along the minus strand of JANJUA010000362.1, from coordinate 10,293 downwards.
CGCCCGCGCGGCGGCCGTCGTCGGAGATCACGACCGCGACGTGCTCGAGCGCGTTGCGCAGCAGGTCGGGCAGGTCGTCGAGCGCGTCGCGGACGAGCTCCTCGAAGTCGGCGTCGTCGAGCGGGTCCAGGGCCAGGAAGTCCAGCTCGTCGGGGTCCGCGGCGAGCCCCTCGTGGGCGAGGCGCTCCGAGCGCCGCACCACCTGCTCGAACTCCGCCTCGGACACCGGGTCGCGCCAGTCGGCCAGGCGGCCCAGGACGAACGTCATCGCGGCCGCCAGGACGGCGATGGCGACGACGCCGATCGCGGCGGACTGCAGCAGGCGTATCGGCAGCGAGTCGCTCACGCCCTGCAGCGCCACGATGGCCACCAGGCCCACGCTGGCGGCGACGACGGCCGAGAGCGCGATGCGACGCCCGTTGGTCATCGGCGTCCGCTTCCCCCGCGCCTCTCGTCGCACACCTTCTGCATCGAACCGATCCTAGTCGGGTACAGCGCCCCCCATGGGCATCGGAACCTCCATCTTCCTCATCGCCGTCGGCGCGATCCTGAAGTTCGCCGTGACGGCGACGGTGTCGGGGATCGAGCTGGCGACCGTCGGAGTCATCCTCATGGTCGTCGGCGCCGTCGGACTGCTGATCTCGCTCTTCTACCTCACGCGCGTCACCGATCGGCCCGTCCCGCCCGACCGGCGCAGCACCGATCCGTACGCCTGACCCGACCGGGCGGGGCCGCGCCGCTAGGCTCGCGGCGGCATGGGGATCGACGTACGACCGGCGCGGCCCGACGAGCTCGACGCCGTCGTCGAGGTGCTGCGCGGAGCCGGTCTCGGCGCGAGCGTCGGGCGGCTGCTGCGGTTTCCGCTGGATTGCCCGTCCGGCGAGGTGCTCGCGGCGCTGCTCGGCGACGAGATCGTCGGCGGCGCCGCCGTCGCCGGGTTCGGCGCCACCGGCTGGATCGGAGCGCTCGGGGTGGCCGCGCGGGCGCGGCGCCGCGGCGCCGGGCTGGCCCTGACCGAGGGCTGCATCGAGCTGCTGCGGACGGGCGGCGCCGAGACCGTCCTGCTCTACGCGACCGCCGCGGGCCTTCCGGTCTACCGCCGCGCCGGGTTCGCCGTCGAGGGCGAGGCGCACGCCTGGCGCGACCTCTCCCCTCCGCGGGGGCGCCCTCAGGCCGACGGGGTGCGGCCGCTGCTCGAGCGCGACATGGCCGTCGTGCGCGCGCTCGACCGCGCCGCCACCGGTGAGGATCGCGGCGCCGTCTTCTCCGCCATGGTCCGCCCTCCGGGGCTCATCGTCGAGCGGGCGGGGCGCGTGGCCGGCAGCGCCGTGCGCTCACCCTGGGGGCTGGGCCCCAGCGTCGTCGCGACCGACCGCGAGGCGGGCATCGCGCTCCTGTCGGTCCTGCGGCGCGTGCCGGGCGCGCCGCTGACGGTGTCGCTGCCCGACGCCAACGCGGATGCGGTGCGAGCGCTGCGCGCCTGGGGCTTTGCGCCGATCAACCAGGCGACGCGGATGCGGCTCGGCCCCGCGCCCGCCTACGAGCCGGCGCGCGTGTTCGGCATGTTCAACCTCTTCTGGGGCTGAGGCGCCGGCGCAGCGCGGAGGGCGCGACGACGTCGCCGCCCGCGTCCGCGACGCGCCGAGCCAGCTCGCGGTCCGACGTGACGACCCGGATCGAGCCGGGGTCCTGCGCTCCCGCCACCCAGCCGGCGATGTCGTCGTCGGCCGCGTCGCGGCCCCGGCGCGTGGCGAAGCGGACCTCCACCCCGGGCGCGTCGATCGCGTGCGGGGCGCCGTCGAAGACGACCGCGACGCGCTCGCCGGAGCGCTGCGCCCACGCGCCCAGCTCCTCGGCCAGATGCCGCTGCGCCCCCGGCCGGTCGCGCCACCAGCCGTCGGGCCGAGAGCCGATGACGTTCATCCCGTCGACGAGCCACACGGCGCCGGTCAGCGGCTGGGCCATGGCCGACGGGTACCCTGGCTGTCGATGACGAACCCGTTCAGCCCCTCCGACATCGAGGTCAGCCCCGAGCGGGCGGCCGAGCTGCAGCGCGAAGGCGCGCAGGTCGTCGACGTGCGCGAGCCGTACGAGGTCGAGGCGGGCAGGACGCCGGGCTCGCGACACGTCGAGCTCGAGCGCCTCGCGTCGCAGGCGCCGACGATCGACCGCGACCGGCCGGTGATCTTCCAGTGCCGGCTGGGCGTGCGCTCCGCGATGGCGGCGCACGCCTTCCGGGCGGCAGGATACGACGCGTGGTCGCTGGCGGGCGGGCTCGTCGCCTGGCACGAGCGCGGACTGCCGCTCGAGCCGGCCGACGGCTACGTCGCCGACCACTGACCGCGCCGGAGATCGGCAGGGGCCCGCCCCCGGCGGCAACGGCTCCGGTGGCCGGCGCCACGGCGCGGCGCCGCTTCGGCACCCCTGGCTAGAGCTTCTGGACGTTGACCGCCTTGGGCCCCTTGTCGCCCGGCTCCTCCTCGTAGGACACCTTCGCCCCCTCGGCGAGCGTCCTGTACCCCTCCGCCACGATCGAGCTGTGGTGGACGAACAGATCCCGCGACCCTTCGTCCGGGGTTATGAAGCCGAACCCCTTCTCGTCGCTGAACCACTTCACCGTTCCGGTGGCCATGTGCGTCCGTTCCTCCGATGCTTCTGCGTCGTCGGAGACCCTCGCTCCGACCTGACGCGCGGCAACGTACCGGGTTCCTCGTCAGACTGCCAACGGCAATGGATGACCCGATGCCCGTCACCCGCGATCTGGCGCTCCCGCTGGCCGAGATCGAGCTGCGCGCCTCGCGCTCGTCGGGCCCGGGCGGTCAGCACGCCAACGTCACCGCCTCGCGCATCGAGGCGATCTTCGACGTGCGCGCGTCGGCCGCTCTCAGCGACGCCCAACGGGCGCGCCTGCTCGCCCGCCTCGGCCCTCGCGTGGTGGCGGTGGCACAGGACTCGCGCTCGCAGGCGCGCAACCGCGAGCTGGCGCTCGAGCGGCTCCGCGACCGCCTCGCGCGCGGGCTCGCGGTCCAGCGCCGCCGCACCGCGACCAAGCCGACGGCGGGCTCACGCAAGCGCCGGCTGGAGAGCAAGCGCCGCCAGGGCGAGCGCAAGCGCGACCGGCGCCGCCCCGAGCACGGCGACTAGGCGCCGGCGGGCGCGAGGCCCTGCGCGGCGGCGCCCATCCGCAGCAGCTCGACGGCCTCGTCGGCGTCGTCGCAGAGCGTGACGAGCTCCAGGTCCTCCGCGGATACGTAGCCGCCGGCCAGGAGCCGCTCGCGCACCCAGTCCCACAGCGGCCCCCAGTGGTAGCTGCCGACGAGGACGACCGGGAAGTGGCGGACCTTGCGCGTCTGGATGAGCGTCAGCGCCTCGAAGAGCTCGTCGAGCGTCCCGAAGCCGCCGGGCAGCACCACGAAGCCCGTCGCGTAGCGCACGAAGCAGACCTTCCGGGCGAAGAAGTAGTGGAAGGTCACCGACACGTCCAGGTACGGGTTGCTGCCCTGTTCGAACGGCAGCTCGATGTTCAGCCCGACCGACGGCGCGCCGACGTCGCGGGCGCCGCGGTTGGCGGCCTCCATCACGCCCGGCCCCCCGCCGGTGATGACCGTGAAGCCCGCCCGCCCGAGCGCCGCGCCGACGCGTCGTCCGGCGAGGTAGTCGGGGTGGTCGGAGGTGACCCGAGCGGAGCCGAACACGGAGACGCCGCACTGCACGCCGGCCAGCGCGGTGAAGCCCATCTCGAGGTCCGCGCGCATGCGGTCCATGCGCTCCGCGTCCGTGTGCAGCGCCTCGACGATCGGCTGTCCGGCCGCCAGGAGCTCCTCGTCCGCGGTGAGAGGCAGCCGGATGCCGCTGTCGTGCTCGGTCATGGACGTAGTCGTAGCAGCGTGCGCGAGCCGCGAACGTGCCGGCGGCCCGCGCCGCGGCGCGCGCTACAGGCCGGCCGGGTGCCGGGCGGTGAAGCCCGAGGGCGAGCGCATCTTCGTCTGCCAGCGCGACGGCTTGGCGCCCGACGTGTCGAAGCGGATCCCCGCCACGACCATGTACATGTGGCCGCCGTGGGCGTAGATCGTCACCCACTCGCCCCGGCCGGCGTCGCCCCAGCTGGTGAAGCCGCCGGACGGCATCGAGGAATCGAGCAGGCCCGCACCGTGCAGCGCGTAGGAGACGCTCCCGGAGCAGTCGTAGCCCGAGTCCTTCCACTTGCCGTGCCCGCCGCCGTACTTGTACGGCTTGTCGGCGATCTCGTTGCCCGCGGCGATGATGTCCTTGACCTCCTGCGGGGCGCTCGCCGGGGCGGTCGCGGTGCCGTCCGGGTTGACGACGGCCTTCGCGCCGGTCACGCCGATCGGGTCGGTCGGGCTGGAGCCGCCGGTGGGGTACGGGTCGCCCGCGGTGGGATCGACCGCCGGGTCCTCCTGCGGCGCCTCGGCCTCGGCCTGCAGCGAGCGGCGCTCGGCGACGGCCTCGTCGGCCTTCGTGCGCAGCGTCGGCGCCTCCTCGGGGGTGAGGCGGCCGTCGCGGCGCAGCTCGGCGCTGCGCTCGAAGCGCTTCAGGGCGCGGTGCGTCCCCCGACCGAAGGCGCCGTCGATCTGGATCGAGGCGCCGGTGCGGCGCAACAGCACCTGGGCGGTGCGGACGTCCTTGCCTGACATGCCGCGGGCGAGGGTGCGCTCGCCGTAGCTGTAGGCGGCGGCGGTTTCGGTGGTGAGCACGGCGGGAAGAGCAAAGGCAGCGGCGGATGCGGCCAGCGCGCCTACCGCGATACGACGTATGTCAGGCACAGCGAAGGGATCCCTTCTCTTTCTGATGCCTGCGGGGTTAGCTGTCGGGCTCGCGCAGAAAGAGCAGCGCTACATCGGTGTACGACCGATGATTCGCCCCGGGCCGCACATGGCGGCCATTGGGTCCCCCGCTGCCCGTCGGCGGAACGACGGGCATTCGGCGTTGGTCATTCGACGGCTCGAAACTGTAGCGAACCGAACGGCGGGACGTTTCCCATAATCGTTGACAGGCTCGACTGTCGCGGGCGCGCTCCTTTCCTCCCGGTCGGGGCGAGCAACGTCTCTTGCAGGGGTTTTCGCCGCCCACAGCCGACCTCCTGCGCGAGATCTTGGCGCGCTCGGAGTGGTTCAGCGGTTGCGCGCGTAGGCGCGGAACGCGGCGAACGCCGGCTTCTCGCCGCCGTCGACGCGCAGCAGGCCGTAGGAGTCGTGGGCTGCGCCGCCCGGACGGTCCGCCAGGCGGAACACCATCGCCTTCGCCACGACCTTCGAGCGGCGCAAGTGCGCGAACGCCGCCGTGACGAACGCCGCCTGCCGCGCTTCGCTGACGCCCGCCGGCTTCTGGCCCGCCCAGCGGCCGGAGTCGCACGTCATGGCGGTCGTCGACCAGCCCAGCTCGGTCATCCAGATCCGCTTGCGCCCGTCGCCGTGGCGGCGCATCACCCGGTGGACCTCCCGGTAGGACGGGAAGGTGAACTGGCCGATGCGCCCGTCGGCCTCCCGGTAGAAGCTGTTGGGCGAGGCGATGCCGCAGGCGGTGTCGGTGTGCGTCGCCACCGCGTCGAAGAAGCCCTTGCCGCCGGCGCGGTAGAGCGCCTCGACGAAGCGGAAGTCGTTGCCGGTGAGGCCGCCGACGACGACCGGCGTCCGGCGGTGGATGCGCTTCAGCGCGCGATAGGCGGGCTTCAGCAGCCGCACGTAAGGCCGCGCGTCGCGCCGCCTGCCGTCGACCGGCGGCATGCCGGCCCACCAGGCGGGCGCGTCCTGCTCGTTCCAGATCTCGAATCCGGCGACCTTGCCCTCGAAGTGGCGCGCCATCGCCTTGGCGAACGAGACGAAGCTCCGGATCTCCGCCCGCGTCGTCGGCGGGTTCGCGGGGTCGCCGACGAGCACGAACTGCGGCGAGACGCCGGCGGCCCGCAGGCGGCGCACGGTGTCGTCGTAGTCCGTCGGCCGGTTGCTCGTGCTGAACGCGAACATCCGGGCCGTCTTCGCGCCGGACTCGCGCAGCTTGGCGACCTCGGCGTCGCTCACGGGCAGGTCGACGACCACCCCGGGCTCGGGGCCGGCGGCCGCCAGCGGCAGGGCGAGCAGGACCGGCAGCAGTCGGCGCATGACCCGTCCGTACCCGTTCACAGCAGAGCGTCGACGATCGCCAGAGCCACCTCGGCGCGCGAGCGCAGCGACGCCCGCAGCACGAACTCGTGCGGCGCGTGGGCGCCGCCGCCGCGCGGCCCGAGGCCGTCGACCGTCAGCGGGATCGCGGGCGCGAAGTGGCTCGCGTCGCTGGCGCCCCCGCGCCCGGCGGCCACGATCCGCCTTCCCAGCCGCGTCGAGGCCTCCGCGAGCAGCGGCCCGGTCGCCTCGCGGGCGTCCATCGCCGGCCAGATCCGCGCGAACTCGCCATGCAGGTCGGCGCCCCCGATCTCGCGCGGGAGCTCGGCGAGCAGCTCGGAGAACGCGTCGGTGCGGTCGGCGCGCAGGTCGCAGTACAGCTCGCCGCCCGAGGGCACGACGTTGAAGGCGTCGCCGCTGTGCAGGACCGTCGGCACCGCGGTCAGGCGGTCGGGCCCGGTCGGGGCGTGCGCGGCGGCGACCGCCTGCGCGGCGGCGGCGAGCGCCAGCAGCGCGTTGCGTCCGCGCTCGGGCGCCGAGCCGGAGTGCGCGGAGACGCCCGTCGCCCGCACATGCAGCGTCCCGGCCGCCTTGCGCCGCACGACGACGCCCTCGTCGCCGTCGGGCGTGATCTGGCCGGCCTCGAAGCACAGGCACGCGTCCCAGCCGGCGAAGCGCTCGACGTGGGCGAACGGCGCACGGCGCCACTCCTCGTCGCAGACGAGCAGCAGCGCGACCTCGGCGAAGTCGCCCGACCGCGCCTCGAGCGCCCGCAGGACGCCCAGCGCGAGCACGTCGCCGCCCTTCATGTCGACGCTCCCCGAGCCGATCAGCCGGTCCTGCTCGCGCAGCAGCGGACGATGATCCTCGTGGGCGACGACCGTGTCGAGGTGGCCGAGCAGCAGGATCCGCCGCTGCCCGGAGCCCGCCAGGCGCACGACGAGGTCGTCGGCGTGGCCAGGTGTCGAGCACGGCACCCGCTCGACGGCCGCGGCGGCGGGCACGAGCGCCGAGACGACCGCGATGCACTCCTCGGCGCCCCGGACGTCGCCCGAGGGCGACGAGACGGCCACGAGCGCCTCGAGCTCGCGCTCGGCGTGCGCCGCGATCTCCTCGGCGGCCTCCTCGATCCAGGCCATGGGCGGGAACGGTAGCCGTCCCCGCCCTGCTGGTCGGCGTCAGGTCGTCTGACGGCGCGGCTCGTCGGTCTCGTAGCGCGTCTCCCGCACCGACGTGTGCTCGTCCTCCAGGCGCGCGCGGTCGCGCTCGAAGCGCTTGTCGCCCGCGTCGGGCAGGTCGTCGTCGGCCAGGCCGCGCTCGTGCAGCTCGGCCTTCGACTCGTGCAGGTCGGCCTCGGCGCGCGCCCGGCGCGCCTCGCGCTCGGCCATCTCGGCCCGCCTCTCCCGCGCCTCGGCCTCCTCGCGATGCACGCTCGCCGCCTCGTTGCGGCGATGCTCCATGCGCCGCTCGGCGCTCTTGCGGCGCATCCTCGGCAGCAGGGCCAGCAGCGCAATCACGATCAGGGCCGCGACCACGGCGATCACGATGATCGCTACGGTGCTCATCTCGCCTCCTCAGGACGGTTGCTGCTGGTGACGTACCCCGAAAACGGGGTCTACAGCCCCCACCGTCGGATCGCGGCGCGTCCGTGCTCGCTGCCGATCACGCCGACGCCGGCCGGGCCGAGCAGCAGGACGCGGCCCTCCGCGGGCGCCAGCGCGAGCCAGCGGGCGGCGAGGATCCGCAGCGCGTGCCCGTGGCCGAAGACGAGCGCGCGCGTGGGCGCGTCGGCCCGGATGCGCGCGACCACCTCGTCGAGGCGCCGCCCGGCCTCCTGCACCGTCTCGCCGCCCGGCCCGCCGCCGTCCGTCCACAGGTCCCAGCCGGGCCGCGACTCGCGGATCTCGGCGGTGGTGAGGCCCTCGTAGGAGCCGTAGTCGAACTCCCGCAGGCGGTCGTCGACGACCGCGTCGGGGAAGCCGGCCAGCCGGGCCGTGTCGCGCGCGCGGCGCAGGGGGCTGGTCAGCACGACGTCGTAGTCGCGTCCGGAGAGCTTGGCGACCAGGCTGCGGGCGGCGGCCACGCCGTCGTCGTTGAGCTCGAGGTCGGTGCGGGACGTGTGCTGGCGCGACACCGTCCATGCGGTGTCGCCGTGTCGGGCGAGCCAGAGCTCGGGAGGGGCGTCGGCCATGCGCGGAAGCTAGTGGGTATTCTCCCCCGCGATGTTCGCTCTCTCGCAGGCCGCCACCGACACCATCGTCATCATCGCCGTCTGGGGCGTCGCCTTCCCCCTCCTCGTCCAGGGGCTTCTGATGTTCATCGCCGCGCAGGTCGCGGTGGAGCGCAAGGAGAACCTGGAGTACGAGCGGGCGCACCCCAGGCTTTGAGGGTCGCGCTCGCGACCTGCGCGGCGCTGCCTGACCTCGACGAGGACGATCGCCTGCTCCTGCCGGCGCTCGCGGCGCTGGGCGTCGCGGCCGAGCCGGCGGTCTGGACCGACCCGGCCGTCGACTGGGACGCCTTCGACCTCGTCGTCGTCCGCTCGACCTGGGACTACCAGCACGATCGCGACGCCTTTGTCGCCTGGGCGCGGGCACGGACCAGGATCGCCAACCCGGCTCCCGTGCTCGCCTGGAACACCGACAAGCGCTACCTCGCCGAGCTCGAGGTCCCGACCGTCCCGACGGCGTTCGTCGCGCCCGGCGATCCATTCGCGCCGCCCGGTCCCGCCGAGCTGGTCGTCAAGCCGACGGTCTCCGCCGGCTCGCGCGACACCGCGCGCCACGCCGACCTCGACGCGGCGCGCGCCCACGTCGCCGAGCTGCACGCCGCCGGGCGCACCGCGATGGTCCAGCCGTACCTCGACGCGGTCGACACCGCCGGCGAGACCGCCCTGCTCTACCTCGGCGGCGCCTACTCGCATGCGATCCGCAAGGGCCCCCTGCTGCGCCCCGGATCACCGCCGGTCGAAGGCCTGTTCGCCGCCGAGGAGATCGCCCCGCGCGAGCCGAGCGCGCAGGAGCGGGCGCTGGGCGATCGCGTGGTCGCCGCGGTCCTCGATCGCTGGGGCGAGCCGCTCTACGCGCGCGTCGACCTGCTGCCCGGTCCCGACGGCGCGCCGGTGGTCATCGAGGTCGAGCTGACCGAGCCGTCGCTCTTCCTCGCGCACGCCCCCGGCGCCCCCCAGCGCCTCGCCCGGGCGATCGCCGACCGTCGCAGCTGAGGCGGCCGCGCGGCAGAATGTCGCGCCATGGGGGACGAACCGCGGCCGCTCGCGCCGGAGGACCGGGGGATCCTCGACCTCGAGGGGCCGACGATCGCCGGGCACACCTGCAAGGTCGTGTCGATCGCCGGGGCGACCGACCGCGACGCGCTGCGGGCGGCGGTGGCCGAGCGCCTGGTGGGCGCGCCGCTGCTGATGCGACGCCTCGGCGGCACCGACGACCTGCCGGCCTGGGTCGTCGACGACGCGTTCGACGTGCGCGAGCATGTCGAACGCGTGGAGGTCGACGCGCCGCTGGGCCGCGAGGAGCTGCGGGCCGAGGTCGCGCGCCTGTTCGAGCAGCGTCTGGACCGCGGCCGGCCGCTGTGGAAGGTCGACCTCGTCGCCACCCGGACGGGCACCGCGCTCGTGTGGCGCATCCACCACGCGCTCGCCGACGGCACGACCGCCATGCGCTACGCCCGGGCGCTGCTCTGGGATCCGGCGGCCGAGGCCGAAGCCGAGCCGGCCCGCGCCGCCTCACACGACGAGGCCCGCCGCCGCCGACACCTGGCCGGCTTCCTGCACCGCGAGCTCTCGCGCTCGCGCGGCGGCTCTCCGTTCGACGGGCGGATCGGACGCCGCCGTGAGATCGGGCTCGCGTCGACGTCGCTTCCGCTCCTGCACGACGCCGCGAGGTCGCTCGCGGGCGCGACCCTCAACGACGCCGTCCTGAGCGTCGTCGCGGGCGGGCTGCGGCGCTGGCTGATCAAGCGCCACGGCCCGCTCGGCGACGTGCGCGCGCGGGTGCCGGTCAGCCTCCACCACGAGGGCGACGACGCCGGCAACCGCGACTCGTTCTTCTCCGTCGCGCTGCCGCTGGACGAGCCCGATCCGGTCGTGCGGCTGCGGGCGGTGCGCGAGGCGACGACCCTGCGCAAGGACGACCGCGACGCCGAGACGATGGACGCG
>JANJUA010000292.1 GCA_024710825.1 Solirubrobacteraceae bacterium | reverse complement strand
GCCACGCATCGCAGCGGCGAGGCGCACGAGACGTCGACGAGCTCCGGGCCGTAGTCCTTCCACGACCAGGAGGAGTCGATCTGCGCGGCGTGGGCGGGCGTGCCGAGCAGCACGCCGGCCAGGAGGGCCAGCGCAGGCGCGGCACCCCTGCCGATCGCGCGCATCCTTACGATCGGCGGTACGTTAGGGGAAATGGGAGTGCGTTGCGTGGGCCGGCCGGGAATGGCGTGCCGCCGGTCGACGGCCGGCGCGGCGCTGGCGGCGCTGATCGTGCTGCTGCTCACCGCCGGCTCCGCGGCGGCGGCTCCGTTCGTCGAGGTGGCGGACGTGCGGATCGTCGAGCCGCGTGACGGCCGCGCCACCGTCACCGCGAAGGTGACCTGGAACGCCGCGGGGGTGCGGACGTTCGGCATGTCGGTCGGCGACCTGCGCCTGGTCGCGGTCAGCGATCGCCGCCACAGGCCGACGCTGCTCGCCCACGCCACCAACCCGCGGCTGGCCGAGGGCGTCGAGCAGGCCGTGCGCCTGCGCGTCCGCGGCGCCCGCCGCGCAGCGGCGATGAGCGCCGGCCACCGGATCGTGCTCACGGCCAGCCAGCATGCGCCCAAGCCCGGTGGCCGCCTGCGCACGGACCGCACCTACGTGACGGTCGGCGAGGCGCGGCCGTACGGCAGCCCGCAGCCGCGCGTCGGCACGGAGGACTGCTCGGACCGCGCGATCACGACGGGAGCCCAGCTCGAGCACTGCGACCTCGTCGGCGCCGACCTCGACTGGGCGCTCGTGTCGGTCCACGACCCGCGGGCGTTCGAGTGCCAGCGCACGTCGCGCGCGACGTGCCTGCGGCGCGCGGACCTGACCGGGGCGACGATGGTGGGCGCCCACCTCGGCGGCGTCAACCTCGGGGGCGCGCGCCTCAACGGCGCGGTGGCGACGGGCGCGCTGCTCGACAACGTCTCGCTGGCCGGCGCCGAAGCGGTCGGGCTGCGCGCGGTCGGGGCCACCAGCGACGCCCGGGGGCGCGACACCGCCGCGAACCTGTTCGCCGCGAACCTGACGGGGGCGGACCTGCGCGAGACCGAGTTCAACGGCGTGTCGGTGGCGCAGGCGCGGCTCGACCGGGCGCGCCTGCAGCGCGCGAGCTGGGTGGCGCCGAACGCCCAGGCGACGAGCTTCCGCGGCGCGAACCTCGCCGGGATGCGCCTGGCGGAGGCGCCTCCGGTCTTCGGGTTCGCGGACTTCACGGACGCGCGGCTCTACGACCCCGTCGACGGGCGCGCGCAGATCGACGTGGCGACGTTGCTGCCGTGGGCGACGCTGTGCCGCACGGTGACGGGACCGTCGGAGCGGGTCGACCGGGACTGCCCCACCGAGGTCGAGCGCGACCGCATCGCGATCCGCGATCCCGGCCGCGAGCAGCCGTACGTGGCCGTCGACGACGCGACGATCGACCCGGCCGGGACCGTGCCGCGCGAGCTCTCCGCGACGGTGCGCTGGTCGGCGAGCGGCGGGATGACCGCGGGAGACATCCGCGTGCTCGCCGTCGATCGCCGGACGGGGGTCCCGACCCAGGTCGACGCCGTGCGCATCCCCCAGGGCCTGCCCGAGCAGACGCGCTACTCCGTGCGGATCGGCCCCGACCGCCCGGAGCTGCTGGAGGCGATGGCGCGGGGCAACCGCGTCGTGCTGACCGCGACGCAGCACCCGCCGATCCAGGGGCGGGCGACCCGCACGGCGGCCAGCTACGTCACCGTCTCGGTGCTGCAGCGCGGGCCCGGCCGGGGCCGCGTCGGCTCCCACGACTGCTCGCGAGTGGCGCTCACCCGGGCGCCGACCGTCGACCTGGACTTCTGCGACCTGGCCGGAGCCGCCCTGTCGAACAGCAGCTTCGGCTGCACCCGTCTTCAGCTCGCCGACCTGACCGGCGTCGAGCTGGCCGACGGCACGCTGACCACGGCGCAGCTCAACGGAGCCGCGCTCGCGGGACTTCGGGCCGACGGCGCGAGCTGGTCGAACGTCTTCGCGCTGACCGCCCACGCGCCGCGGCTGTCGCTGGCCGGAGGGACGGTGACCGGGTCGCTGCTGCGCGCGCGGGTGCTCGACGACGCACGCTTCGCCGGGACCGACTTCGTCGACTCGACGACGACGTTCGCCGGGGCGTCGCTGCGCCGAGCGGACTTCACCGACGCCACCCTCTTCAAGGGCGACCTGAGCTTCGCCAGCCTGCGCGGCGCCCGGTTCACCCGCGTGGCGTCGACGGGCGTCACGGCGGGAGGCAGCACCCTGTTCCTCTCCGACCTGACCGATGCCGACCTCGGCGACTCAGCCTGGACCGTCGACGAGGTCGGCGAGCCTCCGTGGACCTGGAGCACGCTGTGCCGCACGAGGATGCCGCGCGACGCGGCGGCCTCAGGCGACCGCGACTGCCCCCGCTGACCGGAGGAGTCCGTCCGCGCCCGGACGGTTCGCAGAATCCCACCGGGGACCGGGAGGACCTTCCCCGGCCACCGGCAGCAGCCCGCCCATAGTCTCGCCGCGCCTTGACCCGCTTCGCGACCGCATCCCACCGGATCACCGTCCACTCCGACACGGCGGCGCTCGACGTCCTGGACGACGCCTGGGGCGAGCTCGCCCGCCACACGCCGACGCCGTTCTTGATGCCGGCCTGGCTGCGCTCGTGGTGGCACGCGTACGGCCACGGGGAGCCGCTGACCGTCCTCGCGCGCGACGCGGGCGGCGGCGTGGGCGCCGGCGCGCGGCGGGGGGGCGCGGGCCGCGGGCGGCGGCGTGCGCTCCGTCGCGATGCAGGTGAGCAAGGGCAGACGGCTGCAGGCCGCAGCAAACGTAAAAACACGAGACAAGAAGAACAACAAACACCAACACAACACAACAAGACACCAAACGAAACACAAACAAAAAGACAACAAA
>JANJUA010000256.1 GCA_024710825.1 Solirubrobacteraceae bacterium | reverse complement strand
CCAGCGACGCGCACGTCCCCGAGGACGTCGGCGCGGGCTACGACGAGGCGCTGGCGACGCTCGAGCGCGTCGGCGTCACCGAGCTGTGCGTGTTCGAGCGGCGCGAGCGGCGCCTGGAGCCGGTCGGGGCGACGGTGTGATCGGCCAGGGGTACGACTCGCACCGTCTCGTGGCCGGCCGGCCGCTCGTCCTCGGCGGCATCGAGATCCCGCACGACCGCGGGCTCGACGGCCACAGCGACGCCGACGTGCTCACCCATGCGGTCATGGACGCGGTGCTCGGCGCGGCCGGCCTCGGCGACATCGGCCTGCACTTCCCCGACACCGACGAGCGCTGGCGCGGGGCCGACTCGATCGCCCTGCTGGAGGAGGTCGTCGCGCTCGCGGCCCGCGAAGGGCTCGCGCCCGTCAACGTCGACGCGACCGTCATCGCCGAGCAGCCGAAGCTCGGCCCGCACCGTGGGGCGATGCGCGCGCGGCTCGCGGTCGCGCTGGGCCTCGAACCGGCGCGCGTGAACGTGAAGGCCACGACGAACGAGCGGATGGGCTTCGTCGGCCGCGGAGAGGGCATGGCGGCGCTGGCCGTAGCCCTGCTGGGCCCCTCGACCCACTAGGAGCGTCGCGGCGGACGCTCGACCAGCCGCCGCAGCTCCTTCAGGCGCAGCGGCTTGAGCAGCATCCCGTCCATCCCGGCCTCGTCGCAGGCGCGTCTGTCTCCGTCGGCCTCGCTGGCGGTGACCGCCACGATCGGCATCCGGGCCCCGCCGGCGCGGATCAGGCGGGTCGTCTCCAGGCCGTCCATGTGCGGCATCCGCAGGTCCATCAGCACGAGGTCGTAGGGCTCGTCCTCCGTCTGCACGACCGCCGCCGGCCCGTCGTCGACGCACGTCACACGGCAGCCGAGCCGGCGCAGCATCAGGGCGCCGAGCCGCTGGTTGATGTGGTTGTCGTCCACGAGGAGAACGGAGAGTGACGGCACGCCACCGGCTTGTCGCGAGAGCACGGGCAGGAGCGCGACAACGCTAGAGGGGGGTTCTCACCGCCTGGTCAACCGTCCGTCAAGGAACCGTCAACGCGTGGTCAGCCGTCGCCCATGCGGAAGCCATAGCCGCGGATCGTCCGGATGTAGCGGGCCGCCACGGGGTCGTCGCCGAGCTTGCGCCGCAGGTTCGAGACGTGGACGTCCACGACGTGGGTGTCGCCGAACCAGTCGCCGCCCCAGACGCGCTCGATGAGCTGGTCTCGGCTCACCGAGGCGCGCGGATGCTCCGACAGCGCCGCCAGGAGGTCGAACTCCAGGCGCGACAGCGCGACGGGCCGCCCGGCCACCGTCACCTCGCGCGCCTCCGGATCGATCGTGAGGTCGCCGAAGCGGCGAGCGGCGGGCGCCGCCGCGGTCTGGTCGGCGCGCGGCCGGCGCAGCATCGCGCGGGCGCGGGCCACCAGCTCCCGCGGGAAGAAGGGCTTGGTCAGGTAGTCGTCGGCCCCGACCGACAACCCGATGAGCCGGTCGACCTCGGCCTCGCGCCCGGTGACCATGAGCACGTAGGCGTCGGAGAAGGTGCGGATCGAGCGGCACGTCTCGATGCCGTCGATGCCCGGGAGGTTGAGGTCGAGGACGATCAGGTCCGGCGCTTCGTGGCGAGCGGCGCGGACGGCGCTCTCGCCGTCGCCGACCACGGTGACCTCGAAGCCGTCCTCGCGCAGCGCGCGAGCGCTCAGCTCCGCGAACTCGGCGACGTCGTCGACGACGAGAGCTAGGGGGCGCCGCGCGGCCTCCATCCACTGCGATCGTACCGCCGCGCGCCACGCTTGTCGGCGCCGTGGCGCCGCACTACGATCGCGCGATGGCGACGACCCCCGAAGGTCGGCTGTCGGCCATCGTCGCCGCGTTCCCTTCGGCGCTGCTCGTCGAGGACGTCCAGCGCCGCGTGGTGCTGGCCAACCCGGCGCTCTGCGAGGTGTTCCGGCTGCCGGTGACGCCGGAGTCGCTCGTCGGCGAGGCGACCCGCTCGCTGACGTTGCGCTTCGCCGAGCTCGTCCTGGACGCGACCCGCGTGCTCGAGAGCATGGATCGCGCCGTCGCGGGCGGGAGGCCGGCTCGGCTCGATCCGATCGAGCTCGTCGACGGCCGGACGATCCGGCTCGACTACGCGCCCGTGGAGGAGGACGGGGGCGCCGCCGCGCTGCACATCTGGCAGTACCGCGACGTGACCGACGAGGAGCGGCTGGAGGCCTCCGCGCGCGCCAGCGAGGCGCATCTGCGCGCGATCTTCGACCATGCCCCGGTCGGCGTGTTCGAGGCCGACGCCGGGGGCCGCTGCGTGGCGGTCAACCGCCGCTGGGAGGAGCTGACGGGGATGAGCGCCGAGCAGGCGGTCGGCACCGGCTGGTTCGCCGCCGTGCATCCCGACGATCGTCAGACCATGCTGGAGCCGGGGCGGATCGCCGCCCACGGCAGCGTCACCGAGGAGCTGCGCATCCTCCGACCCGACGGAGGGCTGCGGTGGGTCCTGGTCAACGCCGTCGCGCTGCGCGATCCGCAAGGCGAGGTGACAGGCTACGTCGGCATGGTGGTCGACATCACGCGGCGCCGGCGCGCCGAGGACGCGCTGCGCGCGAGCGAGGCGCGCAGCGCCGCCACGATCGCCATGGCGCTCGACGGCATCGTGGCGATGGATCACGCCGGTCGCATCCTCGAGTTCAACGCCGCGGCCGAGGCGATCTTCGGCCACCGGCGATCCGACGTGCTCGGCCGCTCGGCGATCGATCTCCTGCTGCCCGACGAGGTGCGCGAGCCGACCCACGAGGGCCTGCGCGCCTACCGCGAGACCGGCGTCGCGCGCGTCATCGGGCGGCGCATCGAGGCCACGTGCCTGCGCGCCGACGGGGAGCGCTTCCCGGCCGAGCTGGCGTTCACCGACATCCCCGGCGCGGATCCGCCGATGCTGACCGCGTTCGTGCGCGACATCTCGGATCGCCGTCGCTTCCAGGCCGAGCTGGCCCGGGCGCGCGACCAGGCGCTCGAGGCCAGCCGGCTGAAGTCCGAGTTCCTGGCGGTGATGAGCCACGAGATCCGCACGCCGATGTACGGCGTGACCGGCGCCGTCGACCTGCTGAGCGAGAGCGGCCTCGAGCCCGGGCAGCGCGAGCTCGTCGAGATCCTGGACGAGTCGTCGCGCAGCCTCATGGCGCTGATCGACGAGATCCTCGACTTCTCGAAGATCGAGGCCGGCCGCGTCGACCTCGACCTGGCGGCGCTCGACCCGGCCGCGATCGTGGAGGGGGCGACGGAGCTGTTCTCCGCGGAGGCCCGCCGCAAGGGGGTGTCGCTGGTGGCGATCGTCGCGCCGGACGTGCCGGCGGCCGTGCTCGGCGACGCGGGCCGGCTGCGGCAGGTCGTCGCGAACCTCGTCGGCAACGCGGTGAAGTTCACCGCTGAGGGGGAGGTCGTCGTGCGGCTGCGGCCCGGCGACGATCCGGGGCGGCTCCGTCTCGACGTCTCCGACAGCGGCGGCGGGATCCCGGAGAGCGTCCGGGAGACGCTCTTCGAGCCGTTCACCCAGGGCGACCCGTCGAGCCGCCGCGCGCACGGCGGAACGGGGCTCGGACTGGCGATCTGCGAGCGGCTGGCGCGGCTGATGGGCGGTGGGATCGCGGTCGACAGCCGTCCCGGCGCCGGCACGACGATGACGATGACGATCCCCGCCGAGCCGGTGGCGGGCGCCACCCCCGCCTGGCGGCCGCCGCCGGGGCTGCGAGGGCTCCGCGCGGGCGTGGCGATGGGCAGCCGCCGCCTGGCCGGAGCGATGCGCGAGGCGCTGCTGGCGATCGGGCTGGACGTCCCGGAGTCGGTCGAGCCGGGCGGGGTGGACGTCTGGGTGGCGGAGGTCGGCTCGGCGTCCGACCTGCCCGCGGGCACCACGATGGCCGTCCTGTGCGGCGCGCGCCGCACCGTCGTGCCGATCCCGGTCCGGCGGGCGCGACTGGCCGAGATCGTCGAGTCGGCGCTCGACGGCTCCGATCGGGGTCCGGACCCGGCGGACGGGCCGCCGCCGGAGCAGCAGCCGACGCCGCTGGACGCCGCGCGCGTGCTCGTCGTCGACGACAACGAGGTCAACCGGACGCTCGCGACCCTGCAGCTCGCGCGCCTCGGCGTCGCCGCGGACGCCGTGGGCTCGGG
>JANJUA010000194.1 GCA_024710825.1 Solirubrobacteraceae bacterium | reverse complement strand
CAACCTCGCTCGACGGCGTCCCGGAAGCGGGGCAGCGAGCCGACCCCGGGGTTGCCGCCCCAGGAGAAGACGAGCTTGCGCGCGCAGCCGGCGCCGATGAGCTGGTCGTAGACGATGTCCGGCGTCATCCGCACCAGCGTCAGATCGCGCCGGCCCTGGCGGATGATCTCGTGTCCGGCCGTGACGGGGAGGAGGTGGGTGAAGCCCTCCAGCGCGACGGTGTCGCCGTCCAAGACGAGCTCGGCGACGGCGTCGGGGAGGGAGAGGAAGCGGGCCGCGGGCATCATTTGTGCGTTGTGCGAACAATGTTCGCAAGTCGCACGACTCTAGCGCGTCGCGGTCGGACCTGTCACTCGCGGCCCTTGCGGCGGCGGTCCGCTCGCTGCCGGCGCGTGTGGGCGCGCAGGAGCCGTCCGCGCGCCTGGGCGGCGGCGCGGCGGTCCTCGACCCATGCCTGCTCGCGGGCGAGCTTGCGCCAGGCCGTGAGCCGCTCGGGGTCGACGGCGTCGCGGACGGCGCACCCCGGCTCGCCCTCGTGGCGGCAGTCGGCGAAGCGGCAGGCGGCGGCCAGCGCGTCGATGTCGGCGAACGCGTCGGCGGCCCCGTCCCACAGGCCGATCGCGCGCATGCCCGGCGTGTCCACGAGCAGGGCTCCGCCCGGCAGCGCGATCAGCTCCCGGGTCACCGTCGTGTGGCGGCCTCGACCGTCGCGTTCCCGCACCGCGCCGGTGGCCTGCCGCGCGGCGCCCAGCAGGGTGTTGACCAGCGTGGACTTCCCCCCGCCCGACGGTCCGAGGAGCACCGCCGTCGCGCCCGGCTCCAGCAGCGCGCGCAGCGCCCCGACGCCGTCGCCGTCGACCGTGCTCACCGCGACGCCCTCGAGCACGCCGAGCCGGCGCGCCAGCCGGGCCGCGACGACCTGCCCGTCGGGATCGAGGTCGGCCTTGGTGAGGACGAGCGCGGCGCGCACGCCCCCGGCCGCGGCCAGCGCGACGAGCCGTTCGGCGCGTCGTGCGTTCGGGTCGGGCAACGGCTCGACCACGAGCGCCAGGTCGACGTTCGCCGCGAGCGTCTGGGCGGCGGTGGCGTCGCCCGCGGCGCGCCGGACCAGCGTCCCGCGTCGGTCGAGCACCGCCGCGATCGCTCCGGCCCCGTCGAGCGCGACCCAGTCGCCGGTCACCGGCGTCGCGGTCAGCCGTCCGCGGGCCGGGACGAGCACCGGCGCGTCGTCCGGCACGCCCACGAGCCAGCGCCCCGGGTGCTGCGCGAGCACGCGCCCGGGGGTCGGGTCGTCGATGCCGAGGGCGTCGAGCTCCACGGCCAGGTCTGGACGCCGGCCGAGGCCGGCGGGCATGTCGTCCATGTCGGATGGATCCTTCGTCTCCGGGGCGGCCTGGGCCGCCCCTCACAGGGCACGGTCGCGGTGCGGGCGGCCGAGGCGGCCGCCCGGCTCAGACGGCCGTGGCGTGCGAGGTGCGAAGACGTGTCATCCGGCGCGGATCCTACACCCGGAGCGCGAGCCGACGGGGCGGCGCCCTCCCAGTCGCCGCCCCGCCCATGCCGATCGCGCGTCAGGGAATGATCAGCACGAGCCCACCGCCTTGCGACGGGGACTGCCCGTAGCCGTCGGGGGACGGCTGCTGGGAGCCGTAGGGATCCGTCCCGTACGGCGAGCTCGGATCGGGCTGGACCTGCGGCGCGGACCCGGCGCCCTCCTGGAGGTTGGGGACGACCTGCCGGACCGTGTCGACCGAGATGGCGAACCCGACGCCGGTGTTGCCGCCCGAGGCGGACGCGATCTGGGCGTTGACGCCGATCACGCGGCCGTCGGAGTCCAGCAGCGGCCCGCCGGAGTTGCCGGGGTTGATGGCGGCGTCGGTCTGCAGCGCGCCCGAGATCACCTGCCCGTTGGGCGACTGGATGTCGCGGTGCAGCGCGGACACGATCCCGGAGGTCAGTGTGCCCTGGAGCCCGAACGGGCTGCCGATGGCGATGACCTGCTCGCCCACCTCGACGCTCGCGCCGTCGGCCAACTCGAGCGGGTGCAGCTCGCCCGCCTGAGCCGGGTCGACCTTCAGGACCGCGAGGTCCGTCGACGCATCGGCGCCCACGAGCGTCGCCGGGATGAGCTGCTCGTCGTCGCCGAGGCGCACCGCGAACCGCGACGAGCCCTCGACGACGTGCTCGTTGGTCACGATGTGGCCGTCGTCGTCGATTACGAAGCCGGACCCCGAGCCCCGCTCGGCCTGGACGTAGGCGACGCCGTCCTTGACCTTGTCGTAGAGGCCGGCCAGCGAAGAATGCGATGTGGCGCTCGTCGGCGGCCGCGCCGGCTGCTGCGCGGCGCTCGGGGGCTGGTCGTCGGACGGGAGGATCCCGCCGAACACCACGGCCGCGCAGACGCCGAGCGCCGTGAGGCCCCCCAGCACTGCGGCTCCTGCGTTTCTGATCATGGCTCCAGTGAAGTGACGTCGCCTGAAGCCGCCGACAACGTTTCCTCAGCCCCACCTGAAGATGCGGTACGGGCACCCGTACCCCTCGGTCCCGGGGCAGCCGCCTTCCCCTCGCGCCCTCCGGCCGCGTAGCTTGAGGGGAACATGGACGCGATCGTCGACCTCGCCCACGATGCCGTGGCGTCCCCGTGGGTCTACGTGGCGCTGTTCGCGTTTGCGGCCGTGGACGCGTTCCTGCCGATGGTCCCGAGCGAGAGCCTCGTCATCACCGCCGGGGTCTTCGCCGCGACCGACGGGACGCCGCTGCTGTGGGCGGTGATCCTCACGGCGGCCGCCGGGGCGTTCGTCG
>JANJUA010000158.1 GCA_024710825.1 Solirubrobacteraceae bacterium | reverse complement strand
CGCCACGTCGGGCGCCCCCAGCACCGCGAAGACGGCGGCCAGCGCGAAGCCGACGACCGAGACGGCGAGCACGGGCCGCAGGCGGCCGCGGTCGCGCGTGACGGTGAACGCCGCCACGACGGCGAGCGCGAGCAGGGCGATGACGGGCAGGTCGTCCGCCGAGATCGAGCCCACCTCGTACGTGTCGCCGATCGGGGTGAAGACCAACGCGGCGGCGACCAGCACGCCCGTCGGCACGAGCACCGCGGCGAGGCTGTTGCGCAGGTCGCGTACCTCGGCGTCGTGCAGGCGATCGGAGAGCTCGTTGGTGGCGCGCAGCAGGACGCCGTACCAGTGGCGCGGGCCGATGCGATCGCCCGCGCGCGCGACCGTGGAGACGGCACGGTCGCGCAGGCGCGGGACGAGCAGGAGCAGCGTGCCGAGCCCCCACGCGGCAAGCGCCATGAGGTTGGGGGCGCGGGCGTCGAGGTGGTAGGCGGGGCTCACCTGCACCGCCGCGCCGTGGGTCACGGTCGCGGCGTCCTCGGCGAGGCGCGCGAACGGCTCGGTGAACACCCCGCCGACGAGCGCGACCCCGGCCAGCAGCGCGACGGGCCAGATCAGCAGCCGCGAGACGGACGACGCCGCGATGCGCACCGGCCCGGCGAACAGTCCGAGCCAGAAGCGGCCGATGTAGGCGAAGGTCAGCGCCGCGGCGAGGACGGCCATCGCGAGCTCGAGGTCGCCCGCGCCGTGAGCGGCGTCGAAGAACAGCTCGTCCTTGAAGAAGCCGAGCGTCAACGGCAGCGCCGCCAGCGTGGCAGCGGCCACGCCGCTGGCCACCGCCAGGACGGGCATCGAGCGGCGCAGCCCGCCGAGCCGCGAGAGCCGCGTCTCGTCCGTCGCCACCGTGACCGCTCCGGCCGTCATGAACAGGGCGCTCTTGGCGATCGCGTGCGTGAGCACGTACAGCGCGGCGGCGCCCGCCGCGGCCGCCCCGCCGATCCCGTAGAGGAAGACGACGTAGCCGTACTGCGAGATCGTGGAGTGCGCGAGGATCTGCTTGAGCTCGTCCTGCGCGAGCGCCAGCACCCCGCCGACGACGATCGACGCGAACCCGACGACGAGCAGCCCGTCGAGCACCACGTCGCTGCGGGCCAGCAGCGGGTGCACGCGGCCGAGGACGAGCACGCCGGCCGCCACCATCGCCGCCGAGTGCAGGTAGGCCGAGACGGGCGTCGGCGCCGCCATCGCGCGCGGCAGCCAGAAGTGCAGCGGCACCTGGGCGCTCTTGGCCAGCGCGGCGACGGCGATCAGCGCGCCCGCGACCGCCGTCGTCGTGTCGGACGGCGCCAGGTCGAACAGCTCGGGCAGCGAGAACGTCCCGTGCTCGACGTAGAGCAGGACCGCCCCGATGAGCATCGCCATGGCGCCGATGACGGTGACGAGCAGGGCCATGAGGGCGGCGCCGCGCGCCTCCCGACGGTCGCGGTCGAAGCCGATCAGGAAGTACGAGGCGACCGCGGTGAGGTCGAAGAAGACGAACAGCAGGATGAGATCGCGGGCGCAGGCCAGCCCGACCATCGATCCCATGAACAGCACCATCCACGGCCAGAACCGCCGCGCCTCGCGCGCCGGCCGACCGTCGTGCGCGAGGTGCCAGGGCAGGTAGCTCGCGCCGTAGGCGAAGACCACCGCGCCGATGCCCGTCGCCAGCAGCGCGTAGAGCGCGGCGAGGCCGTCGAAGGCGAGGTCGAGCCGCATGTCGAGCGTGGGCGCCCAGGCGACGTCGACGGCGCCGCCGCCGCTCAGCCAGCCGGCGAGGCAGGCGGCGAACGCCGCGACCGCGACGCACACCGCGGCGAGCGGCAGGGCATGTTCGCGCCCGCGATCAGGCATGGATGGCGTCGGGCATGCTTGCCCCTAAGCCTCGCAGGCGGCGGCGCGGCGTGGGGGGACGCCTCGCCCTACGACCGCACCCGCTCGCGGATCTCCCGCCAGAGGGCACGGTAGGCGGCGGCCGCCCGCCCCCTGGGCGCGAAGCGCTCCACGACGGTCCGCCGCTCGCCCATGCGCTCGACGTCGCTGGCGCTCGGGATCGCGGCGTCCAGGATCTCCTCGTGCTCGGCCCGCATCGCCTGCGTGACCTCGCGGTGCAGCCGCTTGCGCCGATCCACCATCGAGAAGAACGCCATGACCTGCGGCCCGTCGCCGACGACCTCCAGAAGCTGCGCGAAGGTCCGCGCCGAGAGCGTCGCCGGGATCAGCGGGACCAGCAGCGCGTCGGCGGCCTCGAACACGCTCTCGGAGACCAGCGAGATGCTGGGCGGACAGTCCAGGAAGACGTAGTCGTAGTCGTCCGCCAGCGGGGCGAGCACGCGCCGCAGGCGGCGCGTCGGCTTCTTGGCCTCGTCGAGCGCCAGGTCCAGATGGCGGTAGGAGAAGTCGGCCGGCAGCAGGTCCAGCCCCTCGAAGTCGGTACCCCGGATCAGCGCGTCGACGTCGCTCTTGCCGTGGACGAGCTTCCGGCCGCCGCCCTTGATCTTGGGCTTGACCCGAAACAGGTAGGTGCTGGCCCCCTGCGGGTCGAGGTCCCACAGCAGCGTCCGGGACCCTTCCAGCGCGGCGAGGTGGGCGAGGCTCACCGCCGCCGACGTCTTCCCGACGCCGCCCTTGATGTTGTAGGTCGCCAGCACCGTGCTCATCGGAACGCGTCCTTGACCGCGGCGCGCCGCGGCGGGGCGGCGAACCGGGCGAACCGCTGCGCGAACCGGGCCCGGGCGTCCGCCTGCTGGCGCTCGAGGCGCTCCACGACCACGCCCATCGCCAGCAGCGCCGCCGCGCCGTCCTCCCGGGCGGCGATCTCGTCGGCCAGCGAGCGCAGCGTCCCGGCCTGGACCTCGCGGTCCTGGTGGCGACCGAGCACGTCCTGGAGCGCCTTGAGCTCCTTGATCATCGGGCGGACCGTCGCGGGCGGGAACAGCCCGGCGAAGAACTCGAGCAGGTAGCGCAGCT
>JANJUA010000120.1 GCA_024710825.1 Solirubrobacteraceae bacterium | reverse complement strand
GCGCTCGCGGTCGCGCTCGGCCCGGCGGCGCAGCAGGTGCAGCGCGGCGATCGCCGCCGCGTCGCGCAGCGGGCCGTCCGCCGCCGCGGTCGTCGTGCCCGCCAGCCAGATCGAGCCGAGCAGCACCCCGCCGCTGCGGATCGCGATCACCCTTCGCGGCGCCATGCCCGGCAGCTCGATCGTCACCGGGTCGTCGCCGGCGAGCGCGCCGTCGAGCTCGGCCTGCTCGCGCAGGCGGCTGGTCCAGGTGCCCGGCACCCGCCGGCCGAGGATAGTGGCGACCCGCACCGGGTCCACGTCCTGGCCCTCGGCGGAGAAGGCGATGACGCGGGAGGCGGCGTCCTCGATCGTCACGGGGGCCCCGGTGGCCGCCGCGGTGGCGTCGGCGAGCGCGAAGAGGTCGGCGGGCGCGGCCTCGTCGCCGGGCAGCAGCGTGCCGGCGTCCTCGGCGCTCAGCGCGGAGGCGAGCAGCTCGTAGAGCCGGCCCCAGGAGACGTCGGGGTCCGTGGTCAGCAGCTCCACGCCCGCGCGCTCGGCGGCCGCCGCCGGCTCATCGGCCGCGCCGTCGGCGAGCTTGACCACCACCGCCGCCGCGCCGGCCCTACCCGCGCGCTCGATCAGCCGAGCCTGCGCCTCCGGGCCGTCCGCCGCGACGGCCAGCACGAGGTCTCCGGCCTCGATTCCTCCCGGCTCGGCAGCGGAGCCGGAGATCACGACGCCGCGGATCGCGGGCGCGCGGCCGTCGTCCCCGGCGAGCACCCGCAACAGCCCCGGGCCGAGCAGGCGCGACAGACGGCGGCCGTTCACGGGCGGGAGGGGTGCTGGCTGGCGGTCGGCATCCCGGTGAGCCTACGTGGGCGACCCGGCCCGCGGGTCGCCCGTCGCAGGCGCAGCCCGTGCGGTCCACGGGCGAGGCGCTCAGCGCGCCCGGGACCGCAGCGGCGGGTCGTAGACGGAGGCCAGGCGCGCGAGCGTCAGTGCGCCGAGCAGCAGGCCGAAGTCGCGCAGCGCGATGTCGTAGTAGCCGGAGTAGGTCAGGAGGCTGACGATGATCCCCGCGAGCCAGGCGGCCACGACGTAGGCGCCGTAGCGCGGCTTGAGCGCGACGAGGACGCCCGCGACGATCTCGATCGCGCCCACGACGTACATGAAGTCCTGGCCGCTGCCCGGAGCGATGTCGTTGATCCACGGCGCGAGGTAGACCGGCCAGTCGACCAGGACGTTGAAGAACTTGTCGATGCCGAAGACGATCGGCGCGACCGTGAACGCCAGGCGCAGCAGCGCGTATGCCTGATAGCGGCCGTCGCGCCAGTCGGCGGGCTTGTCGTCTGCGGATGCGCCCCGGCGGATCGCGGCCGGATGGTCCTGCGGATGGGTGACGGCCATGGGACAGCTCCTTCGTCGTGGGTGATGTCCCGTTGGCGTCGCCGGCGGCGGCCGTCTTACCTCAGGCGCCGGGTAAGACCAGACGTCCGGTGGTTGCCAACGGAACATGAGCCCTTCGCGAGGAGCCTCCGACGGGGCGGCCGGGACGGTGCCGAACGGGAGGCCGGCGTGCCGCCACCCGGCCTGACCGTCGCCCCCGTCCGCGGAGCGGTTAGCGTGGGCGAGGTGCCGATGCTCCTCGCCACCCCCGGTCCCGACGCCGAGTCGCGGCGCTGGGTGCGCGCGCTGTCCTCCGGCGGAGCCGAGCGCGACGACGCCGTTCGGCGTCTGCACGCGCTGCTGCTGCGCGCCGCTCGCTTCGAGATCGCCCGCCGGCGGCGCGCCACGGCCGATGCCGGCCCGGGCAACGCGGTGGACGACCTGGCCGAGCAGGCGGCCGACGACGCGCTGATGGCCATCCTGCGCAAGCTGCCCACCTACCGCGGCGACAGCCGGTTCACAACCTGGGCCTACAAGTTCGCGCTGCTGGAGGCGGCGGTGAAGCTGCGCCGGCGCGCCTGGCAGGACCGCGAGATCCCCCTCGAGGCACATGGCTGGGCGCGGTTGGCCGATCGCCGATCGCGCCCCGACGGCGACGTCGAGACCGCCGAGCTCCTCGGCGCCATCGCCGAGGAGATGGTCGGCGCGCTCACCGCCCACCAGCGCACGGTGCTGGTGGCCGTCACGCTCAACGACGTCCCGATCGACGTGCTCGCCGAGCGGCTCGCCACGAGCCGCGGGGCTCTGTACAAGACGCTCCACGACGCTCGGCGCAAGCTGCGGGCGCAGCTCGCCGACCGCGGCCTGGCGCTGCCGTCCATCCCGGAGGGAGGCCGCGGATGAGCGATCGGGATCTGTCACGACCCGACGACCTGCTCCCCGGGCTCCTCGGCCCCGGCGAGGCCGAGCTGAGCTGCGACGAGTGCTTCGAGCGGATCGATCGCCACGTCGAGCTGCAGCTCGCGGGCCTCGACGCCGACGGTGCGGTGCCCGGGATGCGCGCCCACCTCGAGGGCTGCCCCGCCTGCCGGGAGGACCACGACGCGCTCGTCGCGTGGCTCGCGGCGCAGCCCGATCGGGGTACCTGACCGGGATGGGACCGGCCGACTGGTGGCGCCGCGGGGCCA
Organism: Solirubrobacteraceae bacterium; assembly: GCA_024710825.1. GTDB lineage: Bacteria > Actinomycetota > Thermoleophilia > Solirubrobacterales > Solirubrobacteraceae > Capillimicrobium. The sequence continues at coordinate 1,606 of JANJUA010000120.1, read as the reverse complement.
TCTACCAGATCTACCCGCGCTCGTTCGCGGACTCCGACGGCGACGGGATCGGAGACCTGCGTGGGGTCCTCATGCGCCTCGACCACCTCAACGACGGCACACCCGCCTCGCTCGGGGTGGAGGCGATCTGGCTGTCGCCGTTCTACCCGTCGCCGATGGCGGACTTCGGCTACGACGTCGCCGACCACTGCGCCGTCGCTCCCGAGTACGGGACGCTCGCCGACTTCGACGCGCTCGTCGCCGAGGCGCACGCGCGCGGCATCCGGGTCGTCGTCGACTTCGTTCCCAACCACACCTCCGACCGCCATCCCTGGTTCGCGCGGTCGCGCAGCAGCCGCGACGACCCCAAGCGCGACTGGTACGTGTGGCGCGACGGGCGCGACGGCGGCCCGCCGAACGGCTGGCGCTCGACGTTCACCGCCGTGGGCGGCGCCTGGACCTACGACGAGGCGACCGAGCAGTGGTACCTGCACTCGTTCCTGCCGGGGCAGCCCGACCTCAACTGGGAGAACCCCGAGGTCGAGGCCGCGATGCACGACGTGCTGCGCTTCTGGTGCGAGCGCGGCGTCGACGGCTTCCGGGTCGACGTGGTCCACAAGCTGGCGAAGGACCCCGAGCTGCGCGACGAGCGGCCGGGGGAGCCGGTGCCCTACGAGGACTGGCGGCCGGCGATCCACGAGCGCCTGCGCCGGCTGCGCCGGGTGGTCGACGAGTACCCCGGACGGATACTCGTCGGCGAGGTGTTCCTCTTCGACCTGGAGCGCATCGTCGCCTACGTCAACAGCGGCGACGAGCTGCATCTCGCGCACAACTTCGCCTTCCTGCGGCTGTCCTGGGACGCGGCGGCGTTCCGGGAGGGGATCGACAGGTTCGAGGCGCTCTCCTCCGACGTGGCCTGGCCGGCCTGGTTCCTGGCCAACCACGACCACCCGCGCGTGGCCTCGCGCTTCGCCGCCGACGGGCAGGGGGAGGCGCGCGCCCGCGCGGTGCTGCTGATGCTCTACGCGCTGCGCGGCACGCCGTTCGTCTACCAGGGCGAGGAGCTGGCGCTGCCGGACGCGGAGATCCCGCCGGAGCGCGTCGTCGACGTCGACGGCCGCGATCCCGTGCGGGCGCCGATCCCCTGGCGGCCGCCGTCGGCGGCCGGCCCCGGCGCGGGCTTCACCACCGGCGAGCCGTGGCTGCCCGTGGTCGCGGACGCCGAGCGCCTCGCGGTCGCCCGGCAGGCCGTCGACCCCGACTCCGCGCTGACGCTCGCCCGGCGGCTGGCCTGGCTGCGCCGCGGCGAGCCCGTGCTTCAGGCGGGCGATCAGCGCACGCTCGACGCCGGGCCGGACCTGCTCGCCTGGCTGCGGACGGGCGAGCGGGCGGCGCCCGGGTTCCTCGCCGTCGTCAACTTCGCCGCCGCGCCGCGCCGGCTGGCGGCGCCTGCCGGCCTGCCGGCGCGCGGCCGGCTCGAGCTCTCGACCCGTCCCGGTCGCCCCGGCGGCGATCCGATCGTCCTCGACGGCCTCGAGCTGGAGGCGAGCGAGGGGCTGCTGATCCGGCTGTAGGCCGCCGGATCAGCGCTCGCGCAGCGCCCGGATCCCGGCCGCGACGAAGCGCA
>JANJUA010000071.1 GCA_024710825.1 Solirubrobacteraceae bacterium | reverse complement strand
ACGCTGAGCGTCAGCGGCGGGCTCACCATGGCCTGAGCGTCGCGGCGCCCGGAGTGCGCGAGGCACGCGAGCGCTCCGCGGCGGTCAGACGACTTTCGTGGCGAGGCTTCCCGACCACGTCAAGAACGGGCTGGCCCCGGGGGAGATCGGCATGCGTCTGTGGCATACCGGCGTGCCCGTCACCTGGGGCTGCCAGGGCACCGTGGTGTACACCGCGGCGGATGGGTTGACCGCATGCGCGTACGCGGCGCCCACCGAAGGGACCAACCACTTCGGCTGCACCGGCCCGAGGCGCCGCCCCCTCCCGCCGCCGACTCCGAGCTCGCCAAGCACGCGCTGCGGCGCGACCAGCTCCCCCGCCCCGCGACCTGGACACGACGGAGCAGCATGGACGACCTCGGGCGAATCGGCGAAGCGCTGAGCCGGGGACGAGTCCCGAAGCGCTACAGGACGGCGTCGATCGCCCGCAGGCAGCTGGGCAAGGTGTTCTCGGCTCGCAGCTTCGGGTGCCGGGCGGCGATCCTCCGTTCCGCGGACGGGGAAGACAGCACGGTCGACACGGTCCAGGTCAAGCGGCTGGACGTGCGTGGAAGGCCCGGGGAGAGAGCCCTCGGCCTGCAGCTGCTGTGTCCGGAACCACGCGAGGCGACGGCGGCTGGCGCGAGAAGATCGACGTGATCGGGCTCGGCGCGGAGCGCAAGCTGGCCGTCGTGATGTCGGCCAGCGACGACGTCTCCGTCGACAGCCGCGGCGGCCAGCGCCTGCTGCGACTGCTCCACCGCCGCCTCTGATCCCGGATCCGGCGCGAACGCATGTCGTGGCTGCGGCGAGGAAGTTGTCGCCGCTTGTCCGACGCGCGTCCCCGCAGCTTGACAGCGGGACGATTTGCGGGTGCGATTCGGCTGGGCGCGCGCCGGTACGGCTGCGAACGCCGGATCGAGCACGGAGGTTCCGATGATGCAGGACCGGATGTCGTCGCCGTTGCGGGCCGTGGCGCGTTGGCGTCACACGGCCCCTGCCGCGATCGTCCTCGCGCTTGCGGCCGCCCTGCTGATGGACCTCGCCGTCCAGTCGGCCGACGCGAGCTCCGTGCGCGGCACCGTCGTGGCGACCTCGGGTGGCGATGGGGTTCGCGTCAAGGTCGGAGACAGCGTGCGCAGCTACCGGCTCCTCGGCGTCGCGGCGCCGTCCGGCGACGCCTGCTTCGCCCGTGACGCCCAGCGGCGCCTGGCTGCGCTGTTGCGCAAGGGCAAGCGGGTCCGGGTCGTGACCGACCGGCGGGCGCCGTCGCGGCGGCACGTGTGGGTGTTCGCCGGACGGTCGCTGGTCAATCAGAAGCTTGTCGCGGGAGGACACGCGACCGTGAGCAGCGCGCGCGGGCTGCGTTACGGCGCACGGCTGTCGCGGGCACAACGGCGGGCGGAGACCGGGGGCCGCGGGCTGTGGCAAGCCTGTCGCCAGGACGCCCCGCAACCGCCCGCGGGGCCGGGCTCCTCCCCACCGTCGCCGGCGCCCGCCCCGACCGGCGATCGCAAGCAGCAGGACATCGCCACGATGGGCGAGGCGCTCAAGGGCGTCCACGTCTTCACCCTGCAGGCGACCAACAACCCGTCCGGGTTCAACACCAGCACGCGCGAGGATCTCGAGCTCTGCTCGGACGGACGCTTCGTGTACCGGTCGCTGCGAACGGAGTCGAGTGACGGGTTCGGACCCATCCGCACGGAGGTCGTGAGCGGGGGGACGTGGCGGGTCGTCGACGCGAACGTCGATCCGGCGACCGGTGCGCGCGAGGCGCTGATCGACGGCGCGATCGATCAGGGCAGCGGCATCGGCGAGACCGTCAGGGTCTACGTCCGCGCCAACGCCGACGGGGTGTCGGGTCGGTGGAACGACCAGGCGGCGGAGTTCTCGCGCAGCCAGAGCTGCGCCTGAGCTATCGACCGCGCGGGCCGGGACCCGGGCCGGGCGGTCCCGGTCCCGGTGCGCCCGGTCCCCGGGGATCTTCCAGGCCGCCGGGCGGCAGCTCCGCGGGTATCTCCGGGCGCGGCCGGTCCGGTTGCGCCTCGATCGTCACGGTGAGGAGAGCGCTGTACCCGGAGCAGCCGACGTCGCTGCACGCGCGGACCTCGAAGCGATAGCGCCCCTGCACCGGGAGCGGCTCGTCCAGGCTGCCGAGCGTGAACGGAGAGGTTGCCGTTCGACCCTTCCGCGCCCGTCGCTCGCCGACCATCCGGTAACGGACCTGGAAGTGCGTGTGAAAGCTCTCGCGCGGCGTGAACGAGAGCCGGAGCTGGCGTACGTTGCCCTGGGTACGGCCTTGGCTCGCCTCGAGCCCGGTGGGCGCGCGGTCAGGGCGGACGTTGGAGGCCAGGAGCTGGTCGGACCACGGTGAGCAGCCTGCCGGGCCGCAGACACGGACCCGGTAGACGGCGCGGCCGCTGGTGCGGTGCACGTACGACGTCGTGTCGGCCGCCAGACGCACTACCTGCCTGCTGCTCCCGCGCCGGATCTCCAGCTCGTAGCGGGACTCGAACGACACCGGGTCGGCCCACGCGAGCTCGATGAAGCCGGGGACCGTCCGGCGGCCCTTGCGAGCGACGGTGGCCCGGGCCTTCGCGACGCGCAGGCGCGGCTTCGCCGAGCTCAGCGAGAAGCGGGCACCCACCTGCTGTGAGAGCTGCGCCAGGATCAGGTCGGCCCAGCGGTCGTGCCCGGTCCGGTTGGGGTGCAGCGCCCCGGCGCTGGCCGGGACGAGGAGGCCGAGGCCGAAGGGCAGCGCCGCATCGTTGCCCTGGCTGCGCAGCGCATCCGTGTTCGTGTTGAACCAGCGATCCTCGGCACAGACGCCGTGAGCGCGCGAGGCCTCGGCAAGGCCGGTGATCTCGAACCAGCCATGGGAGTTGGCCGCGTCACTCACCGCCCGGTTGAGTGGGAGCAGCGCGTTGTAGTACGCCCACGACGCCTCCGGCCCGGTGAGGTTGGCAAACAGGTCGCCCGCCGGCCTGCCGTGGCAGAAGGCCTCCTCGTCGTCGCGCGTCGGATCGGGGTAATGGGACACGTACACGCGCTCGGGGCGTGGGTGCGCCAGCGACGGCCGGCCGGCTCCGACCGGCTCTCCCCGCAGCGCCTTGGCCAGCAGCTCGTAGCTGCCCGCGAGCCCCGCGAGCCCGCTGGCGACGCGCTGCACCGTGCCCTCGTGCGTAGAGCAGTCGGCGATGACCGGGTTCACGCAGTCCGTCAGGATCTCGCCGAAGCCCATGTCGTTGATCCCGATGGCCATCACCAGCGCGTCGATTTGCCGGTTGGCCCGCCCGGAGAGGAACGCGTTCGCCTGCGCCACCTGCGGCTCCATCGGCGGACGCCCGTCGGGCTGCACGCCCCGGTAGCGGTCCAGCAGGCCTCCGAGGTCGGGTTCACCGCCGGGAGCTACGATCTTCGCGCCCGAGCAGCCGAACGAGCGGAACGTCACGCGGATCCCCGGGAACGCCTCCTGGAGCTTGTTCGCCGCGACCTCCGGCCCCGCTCGGTTCGAGCGGTGACATCGATGGCTGTCGCTGTCCGGTCCGCCGGGTCCCCAGTGCACGCGGCGGTTGCGTTCGCCACCCCGATCGTCGTAGTCGCCGGGTGCCTCCGGGTTGCCCTCTCCGGAGGAGAACGAGTCGCCCATCGCGACGATCACGAACTCCGGACGCTCGCCGGCAGCGGCGGCAGCGCCGGGAGCCGACAGGACAACGGCCAGCAGCAGGAGGAGGGCGCGCGCGGCGGTCCAGGGCACCGGTGCCGGACCCTAACGGTCGCGCGGCCTAGGAATCATCCGGATTCGTTCGCTCACGGACCTGCCTTCGAGGAGGAGACTGTTGCGCGTGGACGCTCGCTCCCCGCTTCGAGTCCGTACCGCGCGGGGGTACTGGCTGCCGTTCGTCGTCGAGCTGGGCCAGCGCGACACCGTCTTCGTGCGTCGCCCGTGGACCCCGCAGGCGCGGCTGCTCGGCGAATGGGCGGGCTCGTTCGCCCTGGCGGTGGATCCGGGCTACGACGTTGTCCACGCGCTCAACGCGGTGCCGATCCTCACCAGGCGGCCCTACGTCCTCACCTTCGAGGACCACCTGCCGCGCCTGTGGGCGGACTGCCCGATACCGCGGCTGTCCGGCTGGCTGCGCCGGGAGCTGGCCCGGCCGCGGTGCGTCGCGCTGCTGGCCATGTCCGAGTACGCGATGCGCCAGTTCCGCGCGCAGAACCGGGGCGCGCGCGAGCTGCCGGCGTTGGAGGCCAAGCTCGAGCTGCTGCGGCCCGCGATCCGACGCGTCCGCCGCGAGCCCAAGCGGCGAACCGCCGACGCGCTGCGGCTGGCCTTCGTCGGCACGGACTACTTCCGCAAGGGCGGCCCCGCGCTGCTGCGCGCCCACGAGCGACTGCGGGCGGCGGGCGTCCCGGTCGAGACGACGGTCGTCTCCACGCTGGCGTGGTCGGCCGACGACTACGTCGGTCCTCCGTCGGACGCCTACGTCACCGCCGAGCGGGCGCGTCTGACGCAGCCGGGCGTCGTCCACCACGCCGGATTGCCCAGCCAGGAGGTCCGGCGCGTCATCGCGGACGCCGACTTCCTCGTCCTGCCGACGCTGCACGACACCTTCGGCTACGTCACGCTCGAGGCTCTGGCCGTCGGCACGCCGGTGATCGCCACCGACACCTGCGCTCAACCGGAGATCGTCGAGCACGGCCGCAGCGGCCTGCTCCTGCCGCTGGAGAGCGATGGCGAGGTGGGCAAGTGGCCCTGGCTGGACCACCGCGAGGAGCCCGGCTACCAGGGCGCGTACGAGGCGGCGATCGAGGGGCTCGCCGCGGCGCTGACCGAGCAGCTCTGCCGTCACGCGCCGGACCGCGCGGGCTATCGCGCCATGAGCGGCGCCGCCCTGGAGCGGGTGGACGAGCGCTTCGACGAGGCGCGCGCTCGCGATCGGCTCGAGGCGCTGTACGGCCGAATGCGCGCCCACGTCGTCGGCGGGGATCCGCGCGGGGACGTGACGGTCGGCGCGACCGCTGGACCGGCCTCGGTCTGGCGGCGGGGAGCCGCGCCGTCACGTGGAGGCCGCCGGCGGCGCGTGCGGCGAGGGTGAGGGCGCCGTCGTCGCCCGGGCGATGCTGCTGACCATCGCCGGGCCGAGTGGCCGCCGCCTGCGGCGTGAGCTTCCACGGCGTCGAAGACGCCGACCGCGAGCGGCACGGCTCGCGCCAGCAGACCCCGTGATGCGAACAATGGGCCAAATACAGCGCTTTCGTGTCTCACGCGGCGGCTGACACGTCGGCGCGACCCCTGCCCGCTTGACAGTCTCGGAGGGCTGTGTAAGCGTTTACATCCAATGAGAGGCTCCATCGACGTCGAACCGGACGCCAACACCGACGGCTCGGTGCCGCCGACCGCGCGCAAGGCTCCTGCGGAGATCGCCATCGCGCTGCGCGGAGTGGAGAAGCGCTACGGCGACCACGTGGCGCTCGAGGCCACGACGCTCGACATCAAGGACGGGGAGTTCCTGTGCCTGCTGGGGCCCTCCGGCTGCGGCAAGACGACGACGCTGAACATCATCGGCGGCTTCGTCGCGCCCACCCGGGGCGAGGTGTACCTCAAGGGCTGCCGCGTCGACCACCTGCCGCCCCACCGCCGCGACGTCAACACGGTCTTTCAGTCCTACGCGCTGTTCCCGCACATGACGGTGCGTGACAACGTCGGCTTCGGCCTGCGGATGGCGCGCGTGCCGAGGGCGCAGGCCAGCGTCCGCATCGCCGAGGCGCTGGCGCTCGTCGGCCTCGAGGACTTCGGCCACCGGCCGCCCGGCGAGCTCTCGGGCGGCCAGCAGCAGCGCGTCGCCGTGGCCCGCGCGCTCGTCAACCGGCCCGTCGTGCTCCTGCTCGACGAGCCGCTCGGAGCGCTCGACCTCAAGCTGCGCAAGCGCCTCCAGCTCGAGCTCGCCCAGCTGCGGCGCGAGCTCGGCATGACCTTCGTCTACGTCACGCACGACCAGGAGGAGGCGATGGCGATGGGCGACCGCATCGCCGTCATGAACGCGGGTCGCGTCGAGCAGGTCGGCACGCCGACGGAGATCTACCACCGCCCGGTGTCGCGCTTCGTCGCGGACTTCATCGGCGAGTCGAACTTCCTGGACGCCGCGCTGGTGCCGGCCCACCTCGCGGGCGGCGCGCGGCAGGGGACCCTCATGGTGCGGCCGGAGGCGCTGCAGATCGAGCGTGAGACGCCGGGCGGCGGCGGCCTGCCCGGAGAGATCGTCCAGACCGCCTTCCTGGGGAGCCACACCCGCGTCGCCGTCGCATGCGCGGCCAGCAGCGCGCCCGTCACGGTGTCGTGCTTCGGGGCGGGTGCGATGGCCATCGCGGAGCCGGGGACCCGCGTGGCGCTGAGCTGGGACCCCAAAGCCGCCGTTCGTCTGCCGGAGTGAGCCATCGACCGCATCGCGGTCACGGAGGAGGTGCAGCAGTGATGAGTGATTTCGAACCAGACAGGCCGGCCGAGCCGGTGTCGGCGCCCGGCCCGCTCCTGTCGCGGCGCCGGCTGCTCGTGGGAGCGGGCGCGGGCATGGCGGGCCTCTACCTCGCCGCCTGCGGGTCCAGCGGCTCCAAGAGCGCGACGGGCTCGGCCGGCACGACCGACGAGGTGACGCTGAACTGGCTGACGTGGAACGACCACTACCTCAACCGCCAGCTCGCCGACGTGGACAAGCAGACCGGCATCGGCGCGCGTCCGCAGCTCTTCCAGGACAACAGCGACGCCTACCTGAAGGTCAAGCAGACCGGCGGCCAGTTCGACATGGTCTCCGGCGATGCCATGTGGGTCCCCAAGTTCGTCGAGGACGGCCTCACCAAGTCGTTCGACCTGGGCCAGATCGACGCGGCGAGCGAGCTGTACTCCGTCGCGCGGGAGTTCCCCTTCTGGCAGGACGGGTCCAACTACATGGGCTATCCCGTCGGATGGTCCTCGCAGCAGCTCTACTACGACCCGCGTCACGTCTCGGTGGCGCCGGACTCGTGGGAGGCGCTGACCGACCCGGCCTACAAGGGCCGGATCGTGCTCTACAACTCCGCGAGCGACCTGGTGGCGATCGGCGGGATCGCCACCGGCGCGCAGGAGCCGTACTCGATGTCCGACGACGAGATCGCCGCGGCGAGGGAGTACCTGAAGGCGATCAAGCCCAACGTGCTCAAGCTGGGCGCCCAGGCGAGCGACATGGTCACCTCGCTGGTCGACGGCTCGGCCTGGATCGTGCTCAACAACCTCGGCACCGATCTCCTGGTCAAGGAGGCCGGCGGGCCGGACGTCGAGTCCGTCACCCCGCGTGAGGGCACGATCGGGTTCATGGACGCCGAGCAGCTCGTCGCGTCGTCGAAGAACGAGGATGCCGTGATGCGCTTCCTCGACGCGGCACAGCGGGCCGACTACATCGCCGAGAACTTCATGGAGAACGGCCGGCCGCTGTTCAACGAGAAGGCGTACAAGCTGCTCGTCGACCAGGGCCACCAGGAGCGTGCCGATCGGTTCCTCTACAACGACCCCGAGGCGGCGACGCGGATGACGCTCAAGGGGCCGTCGGAGAACGAGCAGGCCTACACCGACGCGTTCAACGAGGTCTTCGGCGCCTGATGGCCGTCGAGGGGGTGAGTCGCCCCGCGCCCGGCCTCGGCCGGGCGCGTCCCCTGCGGCGGCTGGCCGAGTACGGCGGGTTCGCCCCCGCGATGGTCCTGCTCGGCGCGTTCTTCTTCGCGCCGCTCGGCCTGATCGTCGTCTACAGCTTCTGGCAGGTCCACGACTACAACGTCGTCTCGGAGTGGACGCTCGGCAACTACGGCTACTTCTTCTCGACGCCGACCTACGTCCGCACGCTGCTGAGCACGCTGCTGGTCGCGGCGCTCGCCACCGCGATAGCGATCGGGCTGGCGTTCCCGTTCGCCTACTGGCTCGTGCGCCACGTGGCGCCGCGGTGGCAGAAGCCGCTGCTGGTCCTGGTGCTCGTGCCGTTCTGGACGAGCTACCTGCTGCGGGTGTACTCGTGGATCTCGATCCTGGGCGAGCAGGGGGCCATCAACCGCGTCCTGCGCTGGACGGGCGTGATCGACGAGCCGCTGTCGTACTTCCTCTACGACCGGCCGGCGGTCGTCCTCGTCCTCGTCTACCTGTACTTCCCGTTTGCCGCGCTGACCCTGTACGCGGTGCTGGAGCGCTTCGACTGGAACCAGCTCCGCGCGGCCACGGACCTCGGCGCCAGCCCGCTGCGCGCGATCCGCAGCGTGATGCTCCCCCAGGTGCGGGTGGGAATCATGACCGCGGTCATCTTCGTCTTCATCCCGATCCTCGGCGAGTACCTGGCGCCGCAGCTCGTTGGCGGCACGCGCGGCGTGATGATCGGCAACCTCATCACCACGTTCTTCACCGGCGCCCAGTACACCCGCGGCGCGGCGGCGGCGCTGCTCGTCGTCGCGGTCATCGTCGCCCTGCTGATCGTCTTCCGGCGCTCGCTGGACACCGAGCAGGCGGTGCACTCGCGCGGCACCCGCATGGAGGCGACGGGGCTCGAGCTCGTCTCTCCGTTCGCGCGGCTGGCCAGCCGCGCGCTGTCGGGCTATGCCGTCGCGCTCTACGCCTTCCTGTTCGCGCCGATCGCGCTGTTGGTCCTGTTCAGCTTCAACGCGAGCCGCTTCGCCGGCTTCCCGATCACCGGCTGGACGACGCGCTGGTATGGCGACATGTTCGCCAACGCCGCCATCCACGAGGCGCTCGTCACCTCGCTGGTGATCGCCGCGCAGGTGACGGTCGTCAGCACGATCGTCGGCACCGCGGCGGCCTTCCCGCTGGTGCGCTCGCGGTTGCGCTTCCGGGGGGCGGCGCGGATCCTCGTGACGCTGCCGGTGATGGTTCCGGGGCTCCTGATCGGAGTGAGCCTGCTCGCCCTGTTCACGAGCGTGCTCGGGATGCAGCTCTCGATGCAGACGGCGGCGATCGGCCAGGCGGTGTTCACCACGCCGTTCGTCATCCTCCTGGTAGCCGCGCGGCTGGAGGGCTTCGACGTCGGGCTGGAGCGCGCCGCCAGCGACCTCGGGGCGGGGACGTGGCGCCGGTTGCGGCACGTCGTGCTGCCGCTGACGCTGCCGGCGATCGTGGCGGGCGCGCTGTTCGCGTTCACCCTCTCGCTCGACGAGTTCATCATCACGCTCTTCCTGCTCGGCGGCCACAACACGCTGCCGATCTACATCTACACCCAGGTGAAGTTCGGCATCACCCCCGAGGTCAACGCGCTGGCGACCGCGCTGCTGGCGGCGTCGCTGGCGATCGGCGCGATCGCGTTCTCGCTACCGGGCCTCGTCCGCCGCGTCGTGGCCCGGAGGCGGCGCCGTCGAGCCGCGGACGATCAGCTCGCCGCGCAGCGCGCGACCCGGTGACGGCGTCCCGCTGCCGAGGGCCTCGAAGAGGGCGATGGCCGCGAGCCGGCCTATCTCGCGCTTGGGCTGGCGCACGGTGGTGAGCGGCGGCTCGAGGAAGGCGGCCACGTCGATGTCGTCGATCCCGACGACCGACACCTGCTCCGGCACCCGCAGTCCGAGCGTGCGGGCGGCGCGGATCGCGCCGAGCGCCACCATGTCGTCGTAGGCGACGATGCCGGTGGGCCGCTCCGGCGCGCCCAGCAGGTCGAGCGCCGCCGCGTGGCTGTCGGCCAGGCGGTCCGAGGAGGCGACCACGGCGGCGCTCTCGACGCCCGCGCGGCCCGTGCTCTGGCGGAACCCCGCGACGCGCAGCGCGGCCGAGCGGCGGTTGCCGGCGCCGACGAACGCCAGCCGCCGATGGCCGAGCCCGACGAGGTGCTCCACGGCGAGCGTCGCCGCGCTGACGTCGTCGAAGCCGATCACCCCGGGGGCGAGGTCGCCCAGCCGCCGGCCCTCCAGCCATCCGGCCAGGCGATCGTCGGGCAGCGTGCGGACCGCCTCGACGTCGCCGTCGTCGAGCTCCGCGTCCGGGCCCACGCGCACGAGCGCGACCGGCAGCTCGGCGTGCGTCAGCGCCTCCTCGACCTCGCGCCGGGCGGCGATGACCATCCCGTCGACGCGCTTGGACAGGAGCAGGTCGAGCATCCGCCTGCTGCGGGCGGCGTCGCCGTGCGAGGTCGCCAGGAGGACCGAGTAGCCGGCGTCGTCGGCGGCGTCCTCGATGCCCTCCACCACCTCGCCCCAGTACCGATCGCCGGTCGACGGCAGCAGGAGCCCGATCGTCTTCGAGGCGCCCGTGGCCAGCGTGCGCGCGGCGTGATTCGGTCGATACCCGAGCGCCTCCGCCGCCCGCTCGACCCGTGCTCGCGTCTCCGGGCGCACCCGGGGATGGCCCTGGAGGGCACGTGTCACGGTCGCGCTGGAGACCTGGCTGAGGGCGGCGATCTCCTTGATGGTCACCGCGCCGGAGGGGCGACGCTTGCGCCTGGTCGCCCTGCCGGCGCGATCTGGGGACGAGCCCGTCATGGCGCCACAGGTTATGCAGGCGCTTGCATGCTGTCGGCCACATCTGACGCTTGACAATGGCCGCAAGCCATGTAAACGTTTACATCGACGTGCACCGCGAGCAAGGACAACACAGATGACGAACGCCTCAGGGCTGGCCGCGCCTCCTGCCGGCGCGGGTACGCTCGCCCTCCTCGGCGGCGACCCGATCGGCGCTCCGACCCGACCGCAGTACCCGCGCTTCACCGACCGCGCTCGCGAGCGCGTCGACGAGCTGCTGCGGACGGGCCCGATGGTCGGACTCAGCAAGGAGCACCCGCAGGTCGGTGAGGCCGAGGCGGCCATCGCGACCTGGCACGGCGTCGAGCGTTGCCTCACCACCGCCTCCGGCCATGCCGCGCTGCACGCCGCGCTCATCGGGCTGGAGATCACCGCCGGCGCCGAGGTCATCACCACGCCCTACTCCTGGGGCGCGTCGACGTCGCCGATCCTCCACAACGGCGCCGTCCCGGTGTACGCCGACGTCGATCCCGATCGCGGGCTGCTGGACCCCGACAGCGTGCGCGAGGCGATCGGCCCGCGCACCGAGGCGATCCTCGTGACCCACATCTTCGGCCAGCCCGCCGACATGACCGCGCTGCGGGAGCTCGCCGACGCCAAGGGCCTGGCGCTGATCGAAGACGGCAGCCAGGCCCACGGCGCACGTCACCGCGGCCGGCGGGTCGGCTGCTTCGGCGACGTCTCCGGGTTCTCGTGCATGGGCGGCAAGCTGCTGGCGACCACCGAGGCCGGCTACCTGGTCACCGGTCGCGAGGACGTCTACTGGAAGGCGATCCTCAGCTGCCAGCACGCCGGCGGCACCGAGCATCCCGGCCGCACGGCCGAGCCCGGCTTCCCGTCGGACCTGCTGCCGTTCAGCGACTCGCTCAACTACACGTACCGCCTCGGCGTCCTCAACGCGGTCCTGCTGGTCGAGCAGCTCGCCAAGCTCGACGCCGAGAACGACGCCCGCCGGCGCAACCGGGACCGCTTCCTGGAGGCGATCGAGGGCGTCGGCAGCGTGCGCGCCCCCGACTATCCCGACGGCGACCCGGTCTTCCACATGGTCACGCTGAACTTCGTGCCCGAGCACGCGGGCGTCTCCAAGGAGACCTACCTGGCGGCGCTCCAGGCCGAGGGCGCGCCGGTCTTCAGCTACATCACGACGCCGCTGCACCGCCTCGAGCGGCTGCGTCCCGACACGCCCGCTCCCCGCGTGATGTGGAGCGAGCACCTGCGGCGCGCCGGGGTCGACTACGCCGCCCTCGAGCTTCCGGGCTGCGACGCCAAGGTCGAGCGCTCGATCGAGATGAGCTGGAACTGGATCGACGACGATCCGGCCGCGATGGCGCAGCTGGGCGCGGCGTTCGTCAAGGTCGAGCAGCACCTCGATGCGCTGCGCGAGCACGACCGGCGTGCGGGCTAGCCCGATGGACCGGCGTGTCGGCATCGGCGTCATCGGCTTCGGCTGGATGGGGCGCGTCCACGCGGTGTCGGTCCGGCGCGCGCTCGAGCACTTCCCGGAGCTGGGCGTGAGCCCAAGGCTGGTGGTCGCGGCCGACCTGAGCCCGCAGCGCCGGGCGCAGGCCGAGCGCCTCGGGTTCGAGACGACCGTCGAGGACTGGCGCGCCGTCGTCGAGCATCCCGAGGTCGACGCGATCAGCGTCACCGTCCCGAACGGCCTGCACCGAGAGGTGGCGCTGGCCGCGCTCGAGGCGGGCAAGCCGGTGCGGGTCGAGAAGCCCGTCGGCGTCGGCGTCGCCGACACCGCCGCGGTGGCGCAGGCGGCCGAGCGCCTCGGCGTCGTGACCACGGTCGGCCTCTGCTACCGCTTCGCGCCCGCGGTCCAGCACGCCCGCGAGCTGATCGAGCGGGGAGCGATCGGGGAGCTGACCCACTACCGCGGCGTCTTCCTCGCCGACTACGCCAACCGTCCCGAGGCGGCGGCGTCGTGGCGCTTCCTGCGCCGGCACGCCGGCTCCGGCGCGTTGGGGGACCTGATGGCCCACGTGGTCGACACGGCGCACCACCTGGCCGGCCCGATCGACGCCGTGACCGGACGGACCGCGACCATGATCCCCCGCCGCCCGCGCCTGCCGGTCGGCGAGGGGACGCACTTCAGCCGCGTCGAGTCGGACGACCTGGTCGACGTCGAGAACGAGGACTGGGCGGGCGCCCTGGTGCGGTTCTCGGGCGGGGTGAACGGGTCGCTGGAGGCGAGCAGGGTGATCGTCGGCCCGCGCGTCGGCATGCGCTTCGAGGCGCACGGCAGCCGCGGCGCGCTCGCCTGGGACCTGGAGCGAATGAACGAGCTGCGGATCGCGCGGCTCTCCGACGACGGCGACGAGGGCTACACGACGGTGCTCGCCGGGGTCGAGCACCCCGACTTCGCGGCGTTCCACCCGGGCGCGGGCGTGGCGATGGGCTACGACGACCTGCGCACGCTCGAGGCGCGGACCTTCCTGGAGTCCGTCCGCGACGGCGAGCAGCGGGCGCCCGGCGCGGGCGAGATGCTCGCCTGCGCGCGGGTGCTCGACGCCGGGGCGTGGTGGTGCCGCAGCT
>JANJUA010000046.1 GCA_024710825.1 Solirubrobacteraceae bacterium | reverse complement strand
TTGTGCTCGACGATCTGGCGGCGCCAGTCGGTCGCCACCGTCACCTCGGCCTTCAGCTGCCCGATGGCGCGGCCGAGCTCGAGGCGGTTGGCCTCGATCGACGCCCGGATCTGCTCCTTGGTCCGCGGCCCCTGGGGCCGCGCGACGACCGGGGTCTGCTCAGGCTGCTGCGCTGGGACCGCCATCAGCCGCTCACCGTCTCCCTGACGCGTTGCGCCTCTTCGATGGCCAGGTCGGGGGTCGGCGGCGCGCCCGACTTCATCAGGCGCGACGCGAGGTAGCCCGCGATCCCGCCGACGACGAACAGGAGCGCCGCGACGAGGAAGAAGCCCCAGAAGATCTGCGTGTCGCTAACCGGCAGCAGCCACCAGGCCAGCCACGAGAAGCCGTTGAGCAGCAGGACGAGCCCGAAGATCGCGAAGATCCCGGCCGCCGCGCCGATCGCCGCGCCCTTCGCCAGCTTGGTGACCTTCTCGGTGACCTCGAGCTTGGCGAGCTCGATCTCGTCGCGCACGATGACCTGCGCCCGCTCGGTGATCTCCTGGATCGCCGCCGAGATCTGCTGGGGGCTGCCTGAGGGGGGCGGTTCAGCTGCCAAGGCGCTTGAGGATCAGGGCGACGAGGACGCCGCCGGCGAACGCGGCGCCCAGTTGGACCTCGGGCCGCTCGATGGGGGAGGTCGGCTGAGTGCTCACTATTCGGGCGGGTCTTCCCCGAAGGCACGCCGCCAAATCGTGGCCGCGACCTTCGTCGTGGCGATCGACGCGAGCGCGCCGAGGCCTGCGAGCAGGCCCGAGTACAGCAGCCGCTTGGTCAGCTCGTTGGTCATGTGGCGCGAAGTCCTATCACGTCCAGCCCATCGCAGATGGTGTCGACGATCTGCTCCTTGGCCGCCTCCATGTACTCGGGCGACTGTGGGAGCAGCGCGAAGATCCAGCCGGTGAGCACCTGCTCGATCGCCCCGTAGAAGGCGAGCGCCGCGAAGTCGGGCGTCACGTCGGCGCGCAGCTCACCGCGCTCCTGGGCCTTGGCGACGACGTCGGCGATGAGCTGGTAGGCCTCGCGGATCTTGGGCAGGTGGGTGCGTCCGAACGAGTTCGCCGCCCTTGTCACCTCGACGATGATCACCTTCATCACGTCCGGGTCGTTGTCGTAGGAGTCGATGATGAACGACGCGATCGACCGCAGCTTGTCGCGCGCCGGGGCGTCCCCCGAGTCGACCTCGGCGATGAGCTTCAACAGCAGCTCCCAGCGCTCGAGGAAGACCGTGTCGAGGATCTCGTCCTTGCTGGAGAAGTAGTGGTAGACGAGGCCGTAGGCGACGCCCGCCTCGTCGGCGACGTCCGAGACGCGGCAGGCGTGGAAGCCCTGACGGGCGAAGACCTTCACGGCGGCGTCGAGGATGAGGCGGCGCTTGTCGGCGGCCGCCTGGGTGCGGGCGGTCGAGGCCATCAGGCCGGTACCTCCACGAGCCGCGCATTGGCGAGCGACGGCAGCTCCCGCCGGATGCGCTCCTGTGCGTCGAGGTCGAGGTCGGCGACGACGTGCCCGACGCGGTCGGGCGCGGTGGCGAGCACGACGCCCCACGGGTCCACGATCAGCGAGCGCCCGCCCGAGCGCGTCCCGCCCGGGTGCTCGCCGATCTGGTTGGCCGCGATGACGAAGGCCTGCTCCTCGATCGCCCGCGCCCGGACCAGGATCTCCCAGTGGTCGCGCGTGGTGGCGAGCGTGAACGCCGCGGGCACGAGCAGGATGCGAGCCCCGCGGACCGCCAGCGCGCGGTACAGCTCGGGGAAGCGCAGGTCGTAGCAGACGCTCAGGCCGAGGCCGACGCCGCTCGCGGCCGTCGACGTGACCACCGCGTCGCCCGGGTCCTCGGTGTCGGACTCGCGGTAGGCCCGGCCGGCGACCGTGACGTCGAAGAGGTGGATCTTGCGGTAGGTCGCGCGGATCTCGCCGCCGGGGCCGACGTGCACGGACGTGTTGCGCAGCTTCTCCTCGCCGGGAACGCGCTCGGAGATCGAGCCGGCGACGAGGTCCACCCCGAGCTCGCGCGCGGTCGCCCGCGCCCACGCGATCGCGGGGCCGTCGAGCGGCTCGGCGCCCGCGCGCAGGTCGGCCGCGGTGCCCAGGACGCTCCACTTCTCGGGCAGCAGGATCAGCTCGGCGCCGTCGGCGGCCGCCGCGCGGACGTGGCTGTCCGCGGCGCGCAGGTTCGCCTCCGTGTCGTCTCTCGCGTTGAGCTGGACCGCCGCAACCCGCATGGCCTGCCTTCCAGGTAGTCGTTGACTGGCGAGTCAACGATACCGTCCCCGGCATGCTCCCCTGGCGCACCGACGGCGACGCGGGCGCGCGCCCGGTCGACCTGAGCGATCTCCCGGCGCGCCGCGACGGTCGCCCGCTCAAGCGCTGGCGCTACGTCGGCGCGTTCGGACGGGACGCGATGCTGTGCGTCGGGCTCGCCCATGTCGGCGGCCTGCCGCACGGATGGTGGGCGGTGTGGGACCGGCGCGCCGGACGGCTCCACGGCCGCACGCTCTTCCTGCGCCCCCGTGCGGCGGTGCGCTTCGGCCGCGGGCGGGTGACGGTGCGCGACCGCGGCGTGGCCATCGAGCTCGCCGTCGAAGAGGTCCCCGGCGTGCAGAGCGTCAACCCGCACGGCGCCGGGTGGATCTGGACGCGCAAGCAGGCGGGCGTCGCCGTGCGGGGGACGGTCCGCGTCGGTCGCGACGCCGCCCCGTTGCAGCTGGACGTCCGCGGCGTCGTCGACGACACCGTCGGCTACCACGCGCGCCACACCGCCTGGCGCTGGGCGGCCGGCGTCGGCGCCTGCGAGGACGGACGGGCGGCGGCGTGGAACCTCGTCGCCGGCGTCAACGACCCGCCGCTGGGCAGCGAGCGGACGGTGTGGCTCGACGGCGAGCCTCGCGAGGTCGGCCCCTGCACCTTCGCCGACGACCTGAGCTCGGTGCGGATCGCCGACGGCGGCGAGCTGCGCTTCGCGGCCGAGGCG
>JANJUA010000042.1 GCA_024710825.1 Solirubrobacteraceae bacterium | reverse complement strand
GCGGCCGAGCGCCCCGGGCTCGTGTACTGCTCGATCACCGGCTTCGGCCGCGGCGAGGGGTCGGCGCTGCCCGGCTCCGACCTGCGCGTACAGGCGGTCGGCGGGTTGATGAGCATCACCGGCGAGCCCGACGGCGAGCCGCAGAAGGTCGGCGTCGCGCTGGTCGACGTGGTCACCGGGCTCTTCGCGTCCGTCGGGATCCTCGCCGCGCTGCGCCACCGCGACGCGACCGGCGAGGGCCAGCGGGTCGACGTCGACCTGCTCTCCTGCCTGCTGGCCGCGCTGGTCAACCAGGGCAGCGCGTTCACGGCGGCGGGCGTCGTCGCGGGCCGGATGGGCAACGCGCACCCGAGCATCGCGCCGTACGCGCTCTACCGCGCCGCGGACGGCGAGCTCGTGCTGGCCGTGGGCAACGATCGCCAGTTCGCCGCCGCCTGCGAGGTCCTGGCGCTCGACGAGCTGCCGGCGGATCCGCGCTTCGCCACCAACGACGCGCGCACGCGCCACCGCGAGGCGCTGCGCGAGGCGCTCGAGGGCGCGCTCGCGCGGGGCCCGGTCGCCGAGTGGGTGGGGCGGCTGCTGGCGGCGGGGGTGCCCGCCGGCGAGGTCAACGACGTCTCCGGGGCGTTCGCGTTCGCGCAGCGGCTCGGGCTGGAGCCGATCGTCGACCTGCCGCGCCCCGACGGCACGACGGTCCGTCTGCCCGCCAGCCCGGTGCGGCTGTCGGCGACGCCCGTGTCGTACCGGACCGCGCCGCCGACGCTCGGCTGAGCCGCCGCCCGGTCAGGCGGCGACGGGCAGGCGGCAGAGCTCCTGCGCGCGCTCGATCGCCTCGGCGCGCGAGCGCGCGCCAAGCTTGCGCATCAGGTTCTTGACGTGGCTGTAGATCGTGTCCTCGGTGAGGACGAGCGCCTCGGCCATCTCGCGGGTGCTCTCGCCGGCGGCCATCCGGTCGATGACCTCCCACTCCCGGTTGGTGAGGCTGCTGTTGATGGGCCGGAACCCCCGTCCGGGCGACGGGGCGCTGCGCAGGTGGTCGACCAGCAGCGTGACGACCTGCGGCGGCACGATCGTGTGACCGTCGTGGACGCCCAGCAGGGCCGCCCGGACCTCCTCCGGGCTGCTCTCCTTGGTCAGGACGGCCGCGGCGCCGGCGCGCAGCGCCTCGAGCGCCGCCTCGTCGTCGTGGCGGGTGGTGAACAGGACGACGCGGGTGCGCGGGCTGCCGGCGCCCAGGCGGCGTGTGACCTCGAGGCCGTCCCAGCGATCGAGGGCCAGCTCGGTGACGAGCAGGTCCGGCTCGTAGTGGGTGGACAGCTCGACGGCCTCGACGCCGTCCCTGGCCTCGGCTACGACGGTGAAGCCGCGCTCGGCGCGCAGCATCTCCTTGACGGCGGCCCTGGTGAGCGGGTCGGGGTCGGCGATGATGACCTTCGGCGTGGCAACGGGTCTCTGTGCGGGAATCTCTGTCGGCATGGGTGAAGCCCCCCTTCTGCGGTGGTGTCTTGCTCCGCACCGAAGACGGTACTGACACGCTGTCAAAAAGGGGCTCGTACATCTGTCCAAGAATCCCCGACATGTTTGACGTCGGCGCGAGGCTCGCGCGCCGGTAGGTTCCCTCGCGGATGCTCGAGACGCTGGCGTTCGTGCTCGGCGGGCTGGCCCTGCTCGTGGCGACGCGCCGCCTCGCGGGGATCAGCGGGCTGCCGGTCGCGATCCTGCTGGTCGTCGCCGGCGGCGCGTACTCGCTGCTGCCCGGCCCGCACGCCGGCCTGGACCCCGAGATCGTGCTCGTCCTGGTCATCCCGCCGCTGCTCTACGCGGCCGGGCTGAAGGCGAGCCTCCACGCCATCCGCGCGGACCGCATCGCGATCGCCTCGCTGTCGGTCGGGCTGGTGCTCGCCACCGCGCTGACCGTCGGGACGGGCCTGTGGCTCGTGTTCCCGGAGGTGGGCTTCGCCGCCGCGGTGGCGCTCGGCGCCGCGGTGGCGCCGCCGGACCCGGTCGCGGCACTGGCCATCGGCCGCCGCGCCGGCCTGCCGCCACGGGTGCTGACGCTCATCGAGGGGGAGGGGCTGCTGAACGACGCCGTCGCGCTGACGCTCTTCGGCGTCGCCATCGCCGCGGCGACCGGCGCCGGGTTCTCGGCGCCGGAGGCGGTCGGTCGCCTGGTGCTCGCGACGGCGGGCGGCGTGGCCGGCGGCGTGACGGTCGCGTGGCTGGGCATGCGGCTGCGCGACCGCCTCGCGGGCGACGCGCTGGCCGAGAACGCCGTCGCCCTGGGGGCGCCGTTCGCCGCCTACCTCGTGGCCGAGCTCGTCCACGGCTCGGGCGTGCTGGCCGTCGTGGTCACGGCGCTCGTCGTCGGCCACCGCGGCGCGCGCGTGGGCAGCGGCGCCGGGCGCCTCCAGACCAACGCCGTGTGGAGCCTCGTCGAGCTGCTGCTCGAGGGCTACGTCTTCTTCCTCATCGGCCAGCAGCTCCCCGACCTCCTCGCCGACGCGAGGTCGTTCACCGCCGGGGAGGTGCTGCTCGCCGTGACGGTCACGGTCGGCATCGTGCTGGTCGTGCGGCCGCTCTGGCTGCTGCTGACCCGGCGTCTGAACGAGCCGGGCCAGGCGCCGCTGGACGGGCGCGAGATCACGGCGCTGAGCTGGGCGGGCACGCGCGGGGTGATAACGCTGGCGACCGCGTTCGCCCTGCCGCTGGCGATCGAGGAGCGCGAGCTGCTGCTCGTCTGCGCCTACGCGGTGGTGCTCGTGACCCTGCTCGGCCAGGGCCTGACGTTCGCCCCGCTGCTGCGGCGGCTCGGTCTCCCCAGGGGCGCGGAACCCGAGGAGGCCGACGCGCGCGTCCGGGCCCGCCGGGCGGCGATCGAGGCGGCGTTGAGCGTGCTCGACGACGCGGTCGCCGAGGGCCGGATCTCGGCGGCCGCGGCGGAGGAGGAGCGCCGGCCTCTCGAGCTCCGTCTGCAGGGCCTCGCGCGCGGGGTCGAGCCGACGGCGTTGGAGGGGGCGGCGGAGACGGTGCTGCTGCGGCGCGAGATGGCGGACGCCTCCCGCGCGGTGCTGTTGGCGTGGCGCGACCAGGGGCTGATCTCCGACGAGGACGTGCGGACGCTGCAGCGGCAGGTCGACTTCGAGGAGGTGCTGGGCGCGCCGGCTCGGTAGGCGGCCGAGACGGGCCTGCATCGGTTTGTGGCG
>JANJUA010000432.1 GCA_024710825.1 Solirubrobacteraceae bacterium | reverse complement strand
GGCCTCGGCGGCGCGGTCGCTGGGCGCCGCGTCGTGGCCGGCCCGCTCCTTCCGGCGTGCCCGGCCGCCCGCCGCGGCGCCGAACGTGCCGGTCGGACGCAGCTCCCTGGTCAGGCGGCCGGCGGCCACGGCCTCTCGGGCGCCGGGATCGATCGTGGCGGCCTGAAGGGTCTCGCGGATCTGGTCGCGCAGCGCCGGCGTCAGCGAGCCGCGCTCCTCGCGGACGAGGCGCTCGGCGAGCCGGGCCAGGCGGTCGATCGCCTCGCGCTGCGCCGCCGTCGCCTCCCGCCACGCGTCGCGGTCGCCGTGCTCGAGGAGAGCCGCCTGCGCCTCCTCGAGCCGGCGGCCCGCGGTCGCGAGCGCCTGCGTCCACTCCGGCTCCCCACGGGCGAGCTGGTTGACCGCCCACGCCGCGACGGTCGGTCGCGTCAGCGCCTTGACGGCGGCGGCGTCGTCGCGCCGGCCCTCGCCGCGCAGGCGCTTGGCGAGGGCGTCACGAGCGGTGGTGAACTCGCCCGGCCGCAGCGCGTACAGCGCGTCGACCTCCTCATCGAGCTGTGACGGATCGGTCATCCTCGTCGAGCATCTCCCACGAAACCGTCACAACACAACCCGCTCGGCCGTCCGGCGGACGTCGCGCGCCTACGGTCGCGCCATGCCCGTCGTCCATCCCCGCATCGCCACGGCCGCCCGCGTCGCGACCATCGCCGCCGCGGGGCTGCTCCTCATACCGGCGCCGGCCGATGGCGGCGATCGCGGTTCGGTGGTCGCCGGCCGAGAGATCGGTCTGAGCGCGGCGGCGGGTGTCGAGCGCGGCTCGTGGTCAAGCGGCGCGCGGCCGGCGCGCGTCGCCGCCCGCGGCGCGCCGTGGCGTGCGCCCGTGGCGGGCGCGGTGGTCGGTCGCTTCCGCGTCGGGTCGAACCCCTTCGCGCGGGGGCAGCGACGGGGCATGGACTTCGCGGCGCATCCCGGGGCGCCCGTCTCCGCGCCCTGCGGCGGACGGGTGAGCTTCGCCGGCGAGCTGCCGAGGCGCCGCGGCACGGTGGCGATCCGTTGCGGAGAGCTGACCGCGACGGTGCTCGGCCTGGAGCTGCCGCTGCGCGTGGCTGCCGGGGAGGACGTCGTGCCGGGATCGCGCATCGGCGCCGCGGCCGACCGGCGCGTTCGTCTCGGGGCGCGGCGCACCGCGGAGCGCTTCGGTTACGTCGATCCGGAGCGGCTCCTCCGCGGGACCGGCGCTCCGTCGCCGCTCGCGCCGCCCCTGCTCCGCGCCCGCCGCGGTCCGCGCGGCGGCCCGCCGCGCACGGTGCAGCCCGCGCCGCCCTTCGCGACCACGGCTCGGCACGCGCCCGAGGCCGGCGCGTCTCCGCGGGCGCCGCTCGCGGCGTGGATCGGGTTGGCGCTCGTCGCGGTAACCCTGCCGGCCGGTGCGCTGGTCGCGCGGCGGCGGCGCGCTCGATCGACCGGCGCGCCGGTCAGGGCCGCGGCGCGCGGCTGACGGCGCCGATGCCCTGCGCTTCGACGCCCGCCGTCGAGTCGACGTCGCCGTGCGGCGAGAAGTCGAAAGCCACCCGGCTCGGCTCCCGACGGATAGCCTCAGTCGCCGTGCCGTTCTACGTGACCACACCCATCTACTACGTCAACGCGGCGCCGCACCTCGGGCACGCGTACACGGCGATCGCCGCCGACGTGCTCGCCCGTCATCACCGCCAGTGCGGCGAGGACGTCTTCTTCCTGACCGGCACCGACGAGCACGGCGAGCCCGTCGCCCTCGCCGCCGAGCAGCTCGGCATCCCGCCGCTCGAGCTCGCCGACCGCAACGCGCAGCGCTTCCGCGACCTGATGCCGCTGCTCGACGTCTCCAACGACTACTTCATCCGCACGACGGACCCGCACCACGTCGCGGAGGTGCAGCGCATCCTCACGGCCGTCCGCGAGAACGGATACGTCTACGAGGGCACCTACGAGGGCTGGTACTGCCCGCGCTGCGCGGACTTCAAGACGGACGCCGAGATCGGCCCCGACAACACCTGCCCGATCCACAAGATCCCGCTCGTGCGCGAGAAGGAGGAGAACCACTTCTTCGCGCTCAGCGCCTTCCAGGAGCAGCTCGAGCGCCTCTTCGACGAGCGGCCGGACTTCGTGATGCCCCGCCACCGCTACAACGAGGCGCGCGCTTTCCTCGCCGGCGGGCTCCAGGACGTCAGCCTGACCCGGCCGAAGCTGCGCTGGGGCGTCGAGGTCCCGTGGGACCGCAGTCAGGTCTTCTACGTCTGGTTCGACGCGCTGCTCAACTACGTCACGGCCCTGTCCTTCGCCCGCGGCAAGCAGCAGGACCTCACGCAGAGGTTCTGGCCGGCGACGTACCACATCATCGGCAAGGACATCCTGAAGTTCCACACG
Organism: Solirubrobacteraceae bacterium; assembly: GCA_024710825.1. Lineage (GTDB taxonomy): Bacteria > Actinomycetota > Thermoleophilia > Solirubrobacterales > Solirubrobacteraceae > Capillimicrobium. Next base: position 7,552 of record JANJUA010000432.1, on the reverse strand, counting down.
ATCTACTGGCCCGCGCTCCTGCTGGCGGCCGGGCTGGAGGTTCCTCGCCACGTCTTCGTCCACGGCTTCCTGCTGACCCCGCACGAGGGTGGCGAGGTCGAGAAGATGAGCAAGTCGCGCGGCAACGTCATCGACCCTGTCGCCGTCGTCGAGGAGTTCGGCGCCGACGCGCTGCGCTTCTACCTCGCCCGCGAGGTCGCCTTCGGCCAGGACGGCCCCGTGTCCGAGGCCGGGTTCGTCACGCGCTACGAGACGGAGCTGGCCAACGACTACGGCAACCTCGCGAGCCGCACGATCGCGATGATCAACCGCTATCGCGGCGGGCGCATCGACGCGGTCGAGCTGGATCCCGAGCTGGCCCCCGACTTCGAGGGGCTCGAGGCGCGCGTCTCGGCCAAGCTCCACGACGCGGAGATCACCCAGGCGCTCGAGGAGATCTGGAAGCGGGTCCGGCGCCTGAACCGCTACGTGGAGGAGCGCGCCCCGTGGCAGCTGGCCAAGGAGGACGCGAAGGCGGCCGAGCTCGACCGAACCCTAGCGTCGCTGCACGAGGGCCTGCGCGTCGTGACGGTGCTGCTCGTCCCGTACCTGCCCCGGGCCGCCGAGAAGCTGCTGGCGGCGCTGGGCCGGGCGGGGGAGACCGACCTGGCGGAGGCCCGCTACGTAGGCGGACGCGAGATCGCCGTCGACGCGCTGGAGCCGCTCTTCCCGAAGCGATGATCGACTCCCACACCCACCTCTCCAGCTGCGAGCCGCCCGACGAGGAGCTCGTGGCCGCCGCGGCGGACGTGGGCGTCACGAAGATCGTCACGATCGGGTCCGACGGCGGATCGTCGCGCACCGCGCTCGCCGCCGCCGAGCGCTTCCCGCAGGTGCACGCCGCGGTCGGCCGCCACCCCAACCAGGCGCAGGGCTTCGACGCGGGCGACCTCGCGGAGCTCCGCGCGCTCGCCGCCCACGACCGCTGCGTCGCCATCGGCGAGACCGGGCTCGACTACTTCCGCGACACCGCCCCTCGCGCCGACCAGGAGCGGGCGTTCGAGGCCCAGATCGCGCTCGCCGCCGAGACCGGCAAGCCGCTGGTCATCCACACGCGCGCGGCCGAGGAGGACACGCTGCGCATGCTGCGCGAGCGCGCCGAGGGAGTGACCGTGATCCTCCACTGCTTCTCCATGCCCGAGCATCTCGACGAGGTCCTCGACCGCGGCTGGTACGTCTCGTTCGCCGGCAACGTCACCTACCCGAAGAACGAGGCGCTGGCCGCTGCGGCCGCCCGCGTTCCCGCCGAGCGGCTGCTGGTCGAGACCGACGCTCCCTACCTCACCCCTCAGCCCGTGCGCAAGCACCGCAACCAGCCCGCGTACGTGGTCCACACCGCCCGCTTCGTGGCCGAGCGCCGCGGCGTCGCCCTGGAGGAGCTGGACGCCGCGCTCGGCCGGACCGCCGCCCGGGTCTTCGGCTGGTGAGCGCGGACGAGCCGCCCACCCACGAGCTTCCCTCGCAGCCCAGCCTGCGCCGCCTCCGGCAGTTCGGGATCCGGCCCAACCGCGAGCTCGGCCAGAACTTCCTCGTGGACTCGAACCTGCTCGGCGTCATCGAGCGCGCCGCCGAGCTGGACCGGACGGACGTCTGCCTGGAGATCGGTGGGGGCCTCGGAGTCCTCTCCGAGCACCTCGCGGAGCGCACCCGCCACGTCCATGTGATCGAGGTCGACCGCACCCTCGAGCCGCCGCTGCGCGAGGCGCTCGAGGCCCACCCCAACACGACGCTGCACCTGGGCGACGCGCTTCGGCTCGACCTCGCCGCGCTCGACCCGCCGCCGACGAAGGTCGTCGCCAACCTGCCGTACGGCATCGCCGCTTCGGCGATCCTCAAGACGATCGAGGAGCTGCCGGGCGCGACGCTCTGGGTCGCGATGGTGCAGAAGGAGGTCGGCGAGCGGCTCGCCGCGGCGCCCGGGAGCGGCGCCTACGGCATCCCCAGCGTCATCGCGCAGCTCGCCTGCGACGTGAAGGTGCTGCGCGGCGTCTCGCGCCACGTCTTCCACCCGGTGCCGAACGTCGACTCCGTGCTCGTCGTCCTGCGCCGCCGCGGACCGGCCGCTGCCCCCGAGCTGCGAGCGCTCGTCCAGCAGGCCTTCGCCCACCGCCGCAAGGCGCTCCCCCGCTCGCTCGCGTACTCCCCGGACGCTCCGAGTGACCTCCGCGAGCGGGCTCGCGCTGCGCTGGAGGCACTCGGCTTTCCCGCCGACGTCCGCGCCGAGCGCCTCGCTCCCACAGACTTCCGCGCGCTCCAGGACGCGCTCGCGCGATGACCGAGCGCGCCCCCGCCAAGATCAACCTCTGTCTCTTCCTCGGCCCGACGCGCCCAGAGGACGGCCGCCACGAGCTGGTCTCCGTCATGCAGTCGCTGACCCTCGCCGACGAGCTGACGATGACCGCCGCCCCGGGCGAGGCGGACGAGGTCCTCTGCCCCGGGATCGAAGGCCCGAACCTCGCCGCCGCGGCGCTCGCGGCCTTCCGCGAGGAGACCGGGTGGGACGGTCCGCCGCAGCGCATCGAGATAGCCAAGCGCGTCCCCGTGGCCGCGGGGATGGGCGGCGGCTCGGGCGACGCCGCCGCCGTCCTCCGGCTGGCCGCCCGAGCGGCGGGCGGGGCCGCCGACGACGAGCTGCTGCGCGCGATCGGCGCGCGGCTGGGCGCCGACGTGCCCGCGCAGGTGCGTCCGGGACGCTCGCTGGCGACCGGGATGGGCGACCGCGTGGAGGCGCTGGCGGACGCCCCGCCCTTCGGGGTGCTCGTCCTGCCGGGCGAGCGCCCGCTCTCCACCGGCGCCGTCTACGCCGAGGCCGATCGCCCGGGACTGCCGCGCGCCCCCGCCGCGCTCGCCGAGCGCCACGCGGCCGTCCGCGCCGCGCTCGCCGCCGCCGGCGACCTGCCGCGCGGCCTGCTCGTCAACGACCTCGAGGCCGCCGCGCTCGCGCTGGAGCCCGCGATCGAGCACGCGATGGACGCGGCGCTGTCGGTCGGCGCCGACCACGTGATGGTCAGCGGCTCGGGGCCCACGGTGCTCGGCCTCTTCCTCGGCGCCGACGGCGTCCGGCGCGCCCGGGCGGCGGCCGCGGCGCTCGGCGACCGGTGCCCGGCTCCGCTCACGGCGGCCCCGGAGCCCGGCTGGTGAAGCCGCTGCCGCTCCTCGGGGCGGTCGCGCTCGCCGCCTTCCTGTGGTGGCGTCGGGACAGGCTGGGCCGGGTCGAGCGGATCGCCGGCGTCGTCGTGGCGCTGGCGCTCGCCGTCTACTCGACGGGCGTCGTGGAGCTGCCGAACGTCGAGCACCTGATCGAGGAGCTCGGCCGGGCGCTGGGCCCCTGGACGTACGCGCTCGTCGGGATCATGGCGTTCCTCGAGACCGGCGCGTTCGTCGGATTGATCGCCCCGGGCGAGACGACGATCCTCGTCGGCGGGGTCGTCGCCGGTCAGGGCGAGATCAACCTCTTCGCGCTGATCGCGCTCGTGTGGGCGTGCGCGGTCGCGGGCGACGTCACGAGCTTCCTCCTCGGGCGCCGGCTCGGCCGTGACTTCCTCGAGCGCCACGGCCCGCGCTTCAAGATCACCCCCGACCGCCTCCTCCAGGTCGAGGGCTTCTTCGACCGCCACGGCGGCAAGGCCGTCCTCATCGGCCGCTTCGTCGGCCTGATCCGCGCGGTCGCGCCGTTCATCGCCGGCTCGTCGAAGATGCCCCTGCGCCGCTTCCTTCCCTACGACATCATCGGCGCCGGCCTGTGGGGGACGACGTTCTGCGTCCTCGGCTACGTCTTCTGGCAGTCGTTCGGGACCGTCGCCGACTACGCCGGTCGCGGCGCGTTCGCCCTCGGGACCGTCATCGTCGTGGTGGGCGGCGGCGTCTTCGCCTACCGCTGGCTGCGCGAGGCCGGCAACCGCCGCCGTGCGCACGAGTGGCTGCACGAGCAGTCAGAGCGGCCGGCGCTGCGCCCCGTCGCCCGCGTCGTGCGCCCCCTGGTCTACCGGGGCGTCGTCCCGGCCGCCCGTCGTCTGGCCGGCCCCGCCCGCTTCACCGTCGACCGCTTCACCCCCGGCGACCTCGGGTTGGAGGTGACGACGCTGCTGGCGATCGCCGCCGTCGGCAGCTTCACCTTCTTCTCGCTGGCCTTCACCGTCGCGGACGGCGGCGCGTTGTTCAGCGACGGGCGCGCGCTGCGCATCTCCGACGACCTGCGGACGCCGTGGCTGGTCGACGTCGCGAAGGTCGTCACCGTGCTCGGCTCGTACGCCGTCGTCGTGCCGCTGTGCGCGGCGGCGGGCGCCATCCTCGCGATCTGGCGGCGCTGGGGAGCGATCGCGGTGCTGTGGGTGGGGACCGCGATCGCCGGGTTGCTCAGCACCATCGCCAAGGACGTCGTCGACCGACCTCGCCCCGACGACTCGCTCGTGGCGACGGCCGGCAACGCCTACCCGTCGGGACATGCGGTGCATGCGGTCGCGTGGGTCGCGGTGGCCGTCCTGCTGTCGCGCTACGTGCCGTGGCTGGCCGGGCGGGCGTTCGTGGTCGTCGCCGGAATCGCGATCGCCGCGCTCGTGGGCCTGACGCGCGTCTACCTGCACGCGCACTGGTGGTCCGACGTGCTCGGCGGCTGGGGCCTGGCGGCCACGATCTACGCGGTCTGCGGCGTGGGCGCCCTTCTCGTCGCCTACATCCGCCAGAATCGGGTGCCCACATGAGCAACGAGGAGATCACCTACATCGTCGGCGGCGGCTGCGGCCTCGCGGTCCTCGTCGCGTTCGTCATGCTCGTGCTGCGACCGGCTCTGCAGTCCTATAGCGGGTTCTGGCCGCGGCTCGCGGCCGGCTTCCTGTCGCTGTACGTCCTGGCGACGTTCGTCGGGCTCGGCGTGGTCGGCGGCCTCGCGATCACCTGGTTCTGGGACCGGATCGAAGCCGGCGGCTAGGGGAAAATCCGCCGTATGAACGGGCGTAGCCGTCGGTAGCCTCTCAGGCATGTCCCTACCGGCGACAAGCGCGCTCGCTGGCATCGACGTCTCGGCGCTGGACGCCATCACCGAGGCGGTGGAGTCCGGCTCGGGCCTGCCGGAGGTCGTCCGCGCCGCGGCACGGGCCCTCGACGCGAGCCTCGTGCTGATCGATCGCTCGAGCACCGTCCTCGCCGTCGCGGCGCGCTCGCCCGACGACGAGCGGCGGCTGCTGGCCGGAGGGGAGGGCATCGAGACGCATGAGCTGCGCGTGGCGGACGCGGTCGTCGGGCAGCTGCGGCTGCGGGCGCGCTCCGACGCGGGTCCCGGCATCACGCGGCTCGTGTTGACGCTCGTCGCCTCGGAGGTCGAGCGCGTCCGCGGGCCCGAGCGCGCCTCGGAGGAGGCGGTCGCCGACTTCGTCACCGACCTGCTGCGCGGCCGCGTGGACCCGGAGGTGGCGGGCGACCGCGGCGCAGAGCTGGGCGTCGAGGTGGCCTCGGGCGGGGTCGTCCTTGTCGTGCGCGCCCGTCCGCTCACGGCGCGCGAGGAAGGCTGGCGCGCGCGCTTCCTCGCGGTGGCGCAGAGGGGCGCGCGCGCGGCGCTGCCGGGCAGCGTCGCCGTCCTGGGCGATCGCGCGGACATGCTCGGCGCGGAGGCCCACGTCGTGCTGCCGGGCGCCGACGAGGAGGTCGCCCAGCGCGCGGCGGACGGGGTCCTGCGCGAGCTGCACGCCGGGCTCGCCGGGCTCGCCTTCTCGCTTGGGCGCAGCCGCCGCGCCGGCCACGCGGGCGAGCTGTGCCGGGCGGGCAACGAGGCGGTGCTGGCCGCCAACGTCGTCGAGGGCAATCCCGAGCGCGAGGCGCTCTCGTTCGACGAGACCGGCGCCTACCGCCTGCTGCTGTCGGCGATGAGCGAGGACCCGGCGGAGCTCCAGCGCTTCTACGCGGAGACGGTCGAGCCGCTGGTCGCCTACGACGAGCAGTACGAGACGGACCTCGTCAGGACGCTCGAGGCGTTCCTGGAGGCCGACGGCAACGTGGCCGGCACGGCGCAGCGCCTCTTCACCCATCGGCACACGGTGCGCTACCGGCTCGAGCGCGTGCGCGACCTGAGCGGGCTCGACGTGGGATCCAGCGACGGTCGCGAGAAGCTCTCGCTCGGCCTGAAGGCGATGCGGGTGCTCGGCATCGCGCGGCCCGGCGGACCCGCGCGCGAGGCGGGGGCATCGGGAGGACGGGTTCGGAGGTCCGATGCGCGGCGCTGAAGCGAGCCCTCAAGTTCCTGGGCGCTCTGCCGATAGGAGGGATGTGGAGGCGCGCAAGACGACGGTGCCTCGGCTTCGCCGCCGAGCCCGCAACACCGTGTACTTCGGCGCCGGCATGGCCGCGTCCGCGACCCTGATCGCGGGCAGCATCGCCGGCCTCAACGTCCAGGTGTTCGGCTTCAGCGAGTGGCCGTTGTCACGCAGCGGCGATGCGCTGCAGAGCCAGGTTCTCCCGGACCCGGCTCGTGGCGAGGTCGTCACCCGCATCGACGACCCGGAGGCCCCGCGCGCCGCGATCGCGGTGCCCGGCACGGACGCGGTCATCGTGCCCGCGGGCGGTCAGCTCGCGCCCGGCGGCACGCCCCTCGCCGGCCTGGTCGACGACTCCGGAGACGAGGCCGAGCGGCGCGAGGCCCGCCGCCCGGGCTCCACCGAGACCGGACCGCGGCCGCGCGTGGCGGACAGCGACGGCGACGGCCTCAGCGACGACCTCGAGCGCCTCCTGGGCACCGACCCGTTCCGCAGCGACACCGACGGCGACGGCATCCCCGACGCCTACGAGGTCGAGAACCGCATGGATCCGCGCTCCCGCGTGGACGCGGATCACGACCTCGACGGCGACGGCGTCTCGAATCGCAACGAGTACGTCGTCAAGGCGAACCCGCGCATGGTCGACAGCAACGGCGACGGCATCCCCGACGGCGACGACGACCCCGACGGCGACGGCATCCCGAACAGCGTCGAGCAGCGACTCGGCCTGAACCCGGCGTCGTCGGTCACGCGCGCCGGAGCGCCCGCCATCGATCCGCCCAAGGCGCCGACCGGCAGCGCGAAGAAGCCCGACAAGGCCGCGATCGAGCAGGCCGAGAGCAAGCCGACCGCCGAGCAGGCCCCCGCGCCCCCGGTCGCCGACGGCGACCTGGACTCCGACGGCGACGGCTTCAGCAACGCGGCCGAGCTGGCCGCCGGCACCGACCCGGCCGATCCGGCGTCCAAGCCGGAGCCCGCGCCGGTCGATCCGCCCCCGGTCGAGCCCGAGCCCGATCCGGTCGATCCGGGCCCGGTCGACCCCGCCCCGGTGGATCCGGATCCGGTCGACCCCGCCCCGGTGGATCCGCCGCCGGTCGATCCCGCCCCGGTGGACCCGGCGCCGCCGGTCGAGCCCGAGACGCCCCCGCCCGTGGACCCGGTCCCGCCGCCGGTGGAGCCGGCGCCGGTGGAGCCGGCCCCGGCCGAGGCGGCGGCTGCGGTGCCGCCGCCCGACCCGGAGGTGCTGGCGTACCTGCAGGCGCTGGCCG
>JANJUA010000429.1 GCA_024710825.1 Solirubrobacteraceae bacterium | reverse complement strand
CCGGAGCCGGCGCCCACGCCCGCTCCGGCGCCGACCGCCCCGTCCGGCTCCGCCCCGCCGGCCGACGCCACCCGCCCCGTCGTGAAGGTCGCCGGCCTGCGCGACAAGCAGCGCTTCAAGCGCTCGCGCGCGCCGCGGGAGCTGAAGGGCTCGGTCGTCGACGAGGGCGGCGTGCGCCAGGTCAAGCTCCGCCTCGTCCGACGGCGGGGGGAGAAGGTGCGCCGCCCGCAGTCCCGTCGGACGCGCGTCGTCAAGCGCTGCTCGACGTTCAGCGGCTCGCGAGAGCGCTTCCGCCCGATCCGCTGCGGCGGTCCCGGCTCGTGGTTCGCCGTCGGCGACACGGCCGACTGGTCGTACCTGATGCCCGCGCGACTGGGCAGGGGACGCTACGTGCTGTCGGTGAAGGCGACCGACACGGCCGGCAACGCGAGCTCCGTCCAGCGCCTCCGGTTCCGGGTCCGCTGACGGGATGACCGCGCGGCACCTCCGATCGCTGGTCGCCGCGCTGCTGGTCGCGCTCGGGGCGGCGCTCGCCGCCGCCCCGGCGCCCGCCGCCACGCCGGTGAAGCGAGCGGTCGCCTACCTCGAGCGCGCCCAGAACGCCGACGGCGGCTTCGGCGCGGCGCCGGGAGCGAGCTCGGGCGCCGCGATCACCGCCTGGGCGACGTTCGGCCTCGCCGCGTCGGGGCAGCCGCCCGCGGAGGTCCGCCGGGACGGCGGTCCGTCGCTCGCCGACGCCGTCGCCGTCACCGCGACGGGCGCGGCGCTCGGCTCGACCGGAGACGTCGAGCGCACCATCCTCGCCCTGCACGCCGCGGGGCGCGCGATCCCGGACGCGCTGCTCGCGGCGCTGCTCGAGCGCCGTCGGCCCGACGGCTCGTTCGACGGGCAGGCGACCCTGAGCGCGTTCGCCGTCCTGGCCCTGCGCGCCGCCCGTCGCCCCGTGACCGATCCGCACGTCCGCGCGGCGACCCGCTTCGTGGCCGCCCAGCAGAACCGCGACGGGGGGTTCAACTTCGGCTCCCGCGGCGGACCGAGCGGCATCGACGACACCGCGGCGGCCGTACAGGGACTCGTCGCCGGCGGCACCGCGGCGCGGTCGCGCGCGATCCGGCGGGCCATGACCTTCCTCGTCCGCCGGCAGCGTCCCGACGGCGGCTTCCCGCTGATGCCGGGCGCGGCCTCCAACGCGCAGTCGACGGCCTGGGCGGTCCAGGCGCTCGCCGCCGCCGGCCGCGACCCGCGCCGCGTGCGCCGCCGCGGCAGCCGCAGCCCGCTTGCCTACCTGCGCTCCCTGCAGGCGAGTGACGGCTCGGTCCGCTACTCGCGCACCAGCCGACAGACGCCCGTCTGGGTGACCGCGCAGGCGCTGGCCGCGCTCGCCCGGGCCCCGCTGCCGATCGCGCCGCCGTAGCCGCGATTGCATTCGCCGTCAGCCCCGGGGTAGTGTCGCCACGAACGGACCTGGCAGCCGTTCCTCGCGGATGACGGGACCTCTTTACAGACTCGGCGGCTTCTGCGCCCGGCGCGCACCGTGGGTGTTCGGCGCCTGGATCGCGTTCGCCATCGCGATCGTCCTGGCCGCCGGCTCGACCGGCAGCCCGACCAGCGACGACACGACGATCCCCGGCAGCGACTCGACGCGCGCGACCGATCTGCTCGCCGACCACCTGCCGAAGCTCCAGAACGGCTCGGTGCCGATCGTCCTCGAGTCGACCAAGGGCAAGCTCACCGACAGCCACAACAAGTCGGCCGTCGAGAGCACCGTCGACAAGCTCCAGGACAACCCCGAGGTCGAGAGCCTGGTCGACCCGCTGTCCTCGCAGGGCGCCGGCTCGCTCTCCAAGGACGAGAAGATCGGCTTCATCAGCCTGTTCCTGGTGGACGGGTCGGGCGCGCTGGACGAGGACACCGCCAACGACATCCTCGCCGACGCCGACCCCGCCCGCGACGCCGGGATCGAGGTGTCGGCCGGCGGCTATCTCGGCTCGACGCTGTCGCAGCCGAGCACCCGCCTGAGCGAGGTCGTCGGCATCGGCGCGGCGATGATCGTGCTCGTCTTCGTGCTCGGCGCGGTGCTGGCGATGGTCATGCCGATCGCCACCGCGATCGTCGGGGTGTTCTCGGGCCTGGCGGTGATCGGGGTGGTCGGCGCGGCGATCACGGTGCCGTCGATCGCGCCCACGCTCGCGCTGATGCTGGGCCTGGGCGTCGGCGTCGACTACTCGCTGTTCATCATCAGTCGCCACCTCCGCCAGCTCGACGATGGGATGGAGGTCCACGAGTCGATCGCGCGCGCGGTGGCGACTTCGGGCGGCGCGGTCGTGTTCGCCGGCGGGACCGTGGTGATCTCCCTGCTCTGCCTGTACTTCGGCGGCATCCCGCAGGTCCGCGACCTGGGTTACTCGGCCGCGATCGGGGTCGCGGTCGTCATCGTCGCCGCGCTGACGATGCTGCCGGCTGGGCTCGGGCTGCTCGGTCGGCGCGTCAACGCGCTCCGCGTCCGCACCCCCCGCACGGAGGCCGACGGCACCGGCTGGATGCGCTGGGCGGAGGCGATCGGGCGGCGGCCGGCCGTCTCTGCGCTGCTCGGGATCCTGCTGCTCGTCCTGCTCGCGCTGCCGGTGCTCGACATCCGTCTCGGCGCGCAGGACAACGGCGAGATGCCGACCGACACGACGATCCGTCAGTCCTACGACGCGATGACGAAGGGCTTCGGCGTCGGATCGAACGGGCCGTTCCTGATCGCCGTCGAGCTCGACCCGCCGGCCAAGAACGACCAGAAGAGCCTGAACCAGCTCCAGCAGCAGCAACAGCAGCAGCAGCAGGCGGTCGAGGCCGGCGAGGCGCAGCCACCCTCGCAACAGGACCAGGACCAGGCCAAGCAGCAGGAGAGCTTCCTCCAGTCGCCCGCGAGCGACCCGCGGCTGGTCAAGCTCCAGGACGACATCGGCAAGGCGAAGGACGTCACGAGCGTCTCCCAGCCGGCCCAGCTCGACAAGGCGGGCACGGTCGCGTCGTTCTCCGTCGTGCCGGGATCGGCGCCCTCGGCCCATCGCACGCAGAGGCTCGTCAAGCACCTGCGCGACGACGTGATCCCGAAGTCGGTGGGGGACTCGGGGCTCACGGCCTACGTCGGCGGCACCACCGCCGCCAACATCGACCTGGCCGACAAGATCGGCGACACGCTGCCGCTCGTGATCGCGATCATCGTCGGGCTCAGCTTCCTGCTGCTCACGCTCGCGTTCCGCACGCTCGTCGTGCCCGCGCTGGCGGCGCTCAGCAACCTGCTCGCGGTGGCCGCCGCCTACGGCGTGCTGGTGGCGATCTTCCAGAAGGGCTGGGGGGTGACGCTGCTCGGCCTCGATGGCGCGATCCCGGTCGTCAGCTTCGTGCCGCTGATGATGTTCGCGATCCTGTTCGGCCTCTCGACCGACTACACGGTGTTCCTGCTGACGCGGGTGGCCGAGGAGTTCGACCGCCACGGCGACCATCGACGCGCGATCGTCGAGGGCCTCGGCCGCGCGGCGCGCGTGATCGTGGCCGCCGCCGGGATCATGATCCTCGTCTTCGCCAGCTTCATCATCAACGGCAACCCGACGGTGAAGCAGTTCGGCGTCGGCCTGGCCGTGGCGGTAGCGGTCGACGCCGTGATCGTCTGCCTGATCCTGCCTGCGCTGATGCTGCTGGTCGGCAGGGCGGTCTGGTGGATGCCGAAGCCGGTCGAGCGCCACCTGCCGCAGCTCGGCATCGAGGGCGACGAGTACTTCCGCGAGCGCGACCGGTCGGTCGCCGCCGGCTCCTGACGGCGACCGGACCGCGGCTCACCGGCCGGGGTCGGTCAGCGGTCCGCCCGCGGTCAGGCTCGCTGCCAGGTCGGGTCGCAGGCGACCCAGGCAGTCCAGGCACATCGGGGTTCCCACGTACGACGCCACGGCGCTTCTGCCGCTGTGGTAGTTGCAGCTCTCGCGCGGAAGGGACGGCGCCCAGCCCGGCGGCAGTGACGGCGGTGCCATGAAGCGATGCATGCTCCCCCTATCCCCAAGGGAAGCGCAGTCGAGCGGCCCTGGACGGATGTTTGACCGAAACCGGGCGCAGCGGCGCGCTCCACCCCGGCGAGTCGGATCTTTATCTTCGGATCAAGCGCCCTTCAGCCGAGCCAAGACGGCGGGGGCGAGGCTGTCGACGTGATGCGACCCAGACACCGACACCGCCGAGCCGACCGGCCGCCCGTGCCGATCGCCGTCACGCGCGCCGAGCGCGACGCGCTGTACCCCGAGTGCCTCCTCGGCCTCGACGGCGCCGCGCCCGACCTCTCGACGCGCGAGGACGTGCGCGCATACCAGCACCGCCTCGCGCTCTTCGTGCACCTGCGCGACGACCTCGGCTGGGACGCGGACGACCGGCGCGGCACGTTCGCGATCACCGTTGCCCACGACGAGGCGCGCGCCTGGCTGACCGAGCTGCGAGCGGCGGCGATCGACTGCGTCCGGCTGGAGCACCAGGCGATGCGGACGGTTCTCGACGGCGACCCCTCGTGGTTCGAGGAAGGCGAGCGGGAGCGGTCCGTCAGGGAGTCCAAGGCCATCATCGACGAGGAGCTCGAGGCCATCCACGCGTGCGACGCGATCCTCGCCCGGATCGATGCCCTCGCCGGGGATCGCCGTCGGCTCCTGGGCGCGCGCCGCGAGGCGCGCCGCGCCCGGTCGCCCGCCGCCGCGGCCTGAGTCCGCCGGCCCGGGTACATTGCTGCCCCCATGGCGGCAATCCCGATCAACATCGCGGAGTACGTCGGGCGTACTCCGATCGTGCAGATCACCCGGCTCGTGGGCCCCGACGCGGCGGAGGGCGTCGAGGTGTACGCGAAGGTGGAGTCGTTCAACCCGGGTGGCAGCGTCAAGGACCGCATCGGCATCGCGATGATCGAGGCCGCCGAGCGCGAGGGCCGCATCGAACCGGGCCGGACGACGGTGGTCGAGGCGACCTCCGGCAACACCGGCATCGCGCTGGCCTTCGTCTGCGCCGCCAAGGGCTACGACCTGGTGCTCACGCTGCCGCAGGGGATGTCGCGCGAGCGCGACGCGCTGCTGCGCCTGTACGGAGCGCGCGTCGAGGTCACCGAGTCGATGGGCGGCATGAACGAGGCGGTCGACGCGGCGCGCGCGATGGCGCAGAGCGACGACGTCTTCCTGGCCGAGCAGTTCTCCAACCCCGCGAACCCCGAGGCGCACCGGCGGACCACCGGCCCGGAGATCGTCGAGGCGTTCGACCGCGTCGACGTCTTCGTCGCCGGGGTGGGGACCGGCGGGACGATCACCGGCGCCGGCGAGGTCCTCAAGGCGCGCTACCCGGGCTGTCGGGTGGTGGCGGTCGAGCCGCGCTCGAGTGCCGTCCTGTCCGGCCGGCGCCCCGGGCCGCACCGCATCCAGGGGATCGGCGCGGGCTTCGTCCCGGACATCCTCGACCGGGAGCTGCTCGACGAGGTCGTCGCGGTCGGCGACGAGGAGGCGATCGAGATGGCGCGTCGGCTCGCGCGGGTCGAGGGGATCCTCTCGGGGATCTCCTGCGGCGCCGCGATGTGGGCGGCGCTCGAGATCGCCAAGCGCCCGGAGTCGCGGGGCAAGCGCATCGTCACGATCCTGCCGGACTCGGGCGAGCGCTACGTCTCGGTGCCGTTCTTCTCCCCCTAGAGTTCAGGGCATGTTCGGAGTCTCGACTCTCGCTCGCGTGGTCGGCGAGGTACGCCGCGACGTCGCCGCCGCCCGCGACCGCGACCCGGCCGCGCGCGACGTGGGGCCGGTCGAGATCCTCGCGATGTGGCCGGGCGTCCAGGCGGTGCTCTGGCATCGGGTCGCGCACGTCCTGCACGGGGCGGGGGTGCCCGTCGTCCCGCGGGCGCTCGCGACCGTCACGCGGGCGGTGACGGGCATCGAGATCCACCCGGCGGCGCGCGTCGGCGACGGGCTGTTCATCGACCATGGCTCGGGCGTCGTGATCGGCGAGACCGCGGAGATCGGCGACGACGTCACGCTCTACCAGGGGGTCACGCTCGGCGGCACGGGGTTCGCGACCGGCAAGCGCCACCCGACGGTGCAGGACAACGTCACGATCGGCTCGGGGGCGAAGCTGCTCGGGCCGATCACCATCGGCCACGGCGCGAAGATCGGGGCGAACACCGTCGTGATCCACGACGTGCCGCCGAACTCGACCGTCGTCGGCAATCCCGGCCACCCGGTGCGCATCGACGGCAAGCGGCCCGAGGGCCCGGATGCCGACTGGATCCACCTGCCCGACCCGATCGCCGACGCGCTCGAGGGCCTGTCCAGCCGGATCGGCGCGCTCGAGCGGGCGGTGGCCGAGCTCGGCGGCCCGAACGGCGCCGATGGCAACGGGACGCCGCCCGCCGCCGACGTAAGGCCGCTGCGCCGCAGGCGCGGGCCGAACCCCGCCGGCGGCTGATCCCCGAGCCGGGGCGCCTCGGAGCGTCCTGCGGCTAGTACCAGACGGTCCGGCAGCGGTGCCGGGGAACGGCCTTGTAGCGCGGCCCGCCGCCGCGGTTCCACAGCAGGTGGTCGAGCTCCTGCTCGGTGAGCCCGAGCCGCGGGGCCAGCAGCGTGCAGGCGTGGACGGCGCCCGCGCGGATCTCGCGCTCCTGCGGTCCGGGGCGCAGGTCTCGCTCCGCGTCGATGTGGGCGGCGAGGCGCTCGTCGTAGCGCAGGACGCCGTCGAGGCGCAGCACGTGCGGGACGAGGTTGTCGGCGAAGATCGTCAGCCGCTCGAGGTCGTGCAGTCGAGCGACGCCCGCCAGCGCGAGGTCGCTCGGCACGATCTGGGCGCGCTTGTAGAAGCCGCGGTCCGCGTAGAGCGGCATGCCCGCGGCGAGCAGCTCCGCGAGCCGCTCCGCGCTGCCGCCCGCCTCGGCGACGAGGTCGAGGGCGGTGCGCTCGCCGAGGAACGTCCCCAACTGGCGTAGCGCCTGCG
>JANJUA010000364.1 GCA_024710825.1 Solirubrobacteraceae bacterium | reverse complement strand
GCAACCGCGCGACCGCGTGGGAGGCAGGCACCCGTCCGTCGCCGCGCCGGTAGGGGATGGCGCAGTCGACGGCGCGCCGGGGCGCCGGCGGCGGCGCGGCGCGCGCCGACGCCGGGGTCGGCGCGATGACGGTCGCGTCGCTCATGCCGACGCCCCGGCCAGGACCTGGGGGAAGGCGAGCATCGCGGCGAGCATCCGGGCGTCGCAGCGCGGGCTCACGTTCACGCGCGGGACGTCCAGCGGATCCCAGCGCCCCGCCGGCTGATGGCCGCCGTAAAAGCTGAACGCCGCGCGCACCGCGCGCGCGGCGAGCAGCCGCTTGGTGTCGGCGGTGAACGCCGTCCGGTGTCCGACCGGATACGAGAACCAGGCCATGGGCTCCCCGAGCTCCGCCGCCATGCGGTCGGCGCAGCCGCCGATCTCGCGCTCCTGCGCCGACGGGTCAAGCGAGGAGAGCACCGGGTGGGAGACGGTGTGGCCGCCGAGCCACATCCCGCCGTCGCGCAGCTCGCGGACCATGTCCCAGGTCATCCACTCGCGTTCGGCGAGCGCCGCCGGGCGCCGGCCGGCGCCGGTCTCCTCGGCGACGCGATCGAGGAAGCGCTCGGCCTCCTCGCTCGGCAGGGCCTTGTAGCGATCGGTCAGCGTGCGGGTCGCCGCCTCGGGGTCGGACGGCGGCGTGGTCGCGTGGCGCGCCATCCACGCCAGCTCGTCCCACCAGGCGGCGTGAGGCCTGTCCAGGAAGCCGGTGGCCAAGAAGAACGTCGCGCGCAGGCCGTGGGCCCTCAGGAGGGGGTAGGCGATCGCGTGGTTGTCGCGGTAGCCGTCGTCGAAGGTCAGCATCACGTGGCGTCCCCGCCGGCTCCCGAGCGCCTCGCCGAGGTCCGGCGGCCCGATCACGTCGGCATGGCGGGCGAGGTGGCGAAGCTGGGCGTCGAACCCGTCCGCCGTCGCGCTCCACAGCGAGCGGTCGCCGTCGCCGGAGGACGCGTCGCCGACGCGGTGGTAGTTGAGGACGAGCACGCCGCTCCAGGTCGGCAGCGCGCGCAGGGGCCGAGCGCCGAGGACGCTCGCGACCCGTTCCCGCTTGCCGGCGATCATGCGCCTCGCCCGAGGCGCCGACGGGCGCGCGAGAGCCCCGTGCGCCAGCTCGGTCGCTCGAGCTCGACCCAGACCAGGCGGTCGCTGCCCGTGGAGAGCTCCTCCTTGTAGCGCGCCGTCGGCGCCAGGAAGTCGTACTCGGTGAGCCCGCGCTCCCGACAGGCGCGCATGAACAGCACGTGAGCGGCGTGGCCGGCCCGGAGCCGGTTGTCGTCGTAGTGACGCAGACCGCCCTGGTAGAACAGCAGCCGCGAGTCCTCGATCAGGCCGTAGAGGCAGCCGACCGTCTCGTCTCCGCGGCGGACGCGCAGGAGGGCCGCTCGGCCCTCGGGCAGCAGGCGACCGACGAGCTCTCGGTGGAAGGCGGTCAGGCGCGCGCTGGCGAACGCCCCCGAGGCGCCGCGCCGTGCCCAGTCGGCCTGGTGCAGCGCGATGAGCTCATCGAGGACGTCGAGCGCCTGGGCCGGGGTCTGCGCCCACTCGGCCTCGAGCGCGCCGAACGCGCGCAGCGTGCGGCGCATCCGCTGACGCCGGCTGCTCGATAGGGCGTCGAGGACGTCGTCGCCGACGGTGAGGTCCGCCACGGGGCTCTCGTCGATCTGCACCGAGGCGCCCTCGCGCCCGGCGAGCAGGTCGTCGGCGTCCTCGGGCAGCAGGCCGTCGAGCCGGAGCCGGTCCCAGTCGGAGTCGGCTTCGAGCGAGCGCATGAGCGCGGCGGCGAACGCCGGCCGGAGCGCGGGCGCGACCAACAGCCGGTTGCGCTCGACGAAGACCGTCTCTCCGTGCGGCTCGCCGGCCGTGCCGAGGTGGATCGTCCGCGGCCGGCCGGGGCCGCCGGGCGCGCGGGTCACGAGGGCGACGCCGATCGCTCGGCCGTCGTGCTCCCCGACGACGAAGCGGTGGTCGACCACGTCGCCGTAGGCGTTCAGCCACGCGTCCGTCCAGGCCCACGAGCAGGCGACGGCGCCGAGGTCGAGCGTCTCCTCGAGCTCGCGCCACAGCGCGCCGGCCTCGGCGCGGTCCGATCCGGTGAGGCGGCGGATCGCGATCGAGGCGCCGCCCACCGGGCTGATCGTCGGGGCCGTCACGGCACGTCTGCGGGCCGCTTGCGGGCGGCCCCGACGGCGAGCGCCGCCGCGACGGCGATCAGGACCGCCGTGAGGGCCTCGGAGATCTCGACCGCCGCGCTCGACGGCGCGTAGATGGAGCTCCAGGCGGTCGTTCCGTCCGCGATGGTGGCCGCCACGTTGCGCGCGAGGAAGTTGGCCACGAACAGCGCGGCCAGCCACAGCGGCGCGACGGGGACGAGCCGCACGAGCACCCTCCGCACGCGGGGGATCGCGAAGGCGAGCAGCGGGACGGCGACGAACAGCAGCGCCCAGCCGAGGCTGAACAGGCGGTCCATGTCGGTCAGGCCGGAGAACACGCCGAGGTTGTGGAGGTTCGTCTCCTGCTGGGCGTTGACCGCCTCCAGCGACTCCGGCGTGCTCCACCCGAAGATGCGCTGGCCCCAGCTGATCTCCTCGCCGGCGCCGACGAACATGATGGCTCCCAGCGCCAACATGGTCCACGGCAGGACGCGCGCCAGGCCGCCGGCGCGGCGAAGCTCCGCGAACGCGACGACGAAGAGCGCCGAGCTGGCCAGCAGCGACAGCGCGGTGAGCCACTCGAACCACCCGTCCTCTTCGACGAGCCGGTCCACCGTGGTCCCGGGGAGCAGGAGCGTGGCGTAGCTGAGCGCTATGAGCGCCAGGCCCACCAGCAGCGGCGCGGCCCACGACCCACGCCATGCGTCACGCGCGGCGATGGGCAGGCTGACGTGCGGGTGGTCAGTGGTTGCGGTGCGCATGCCATCGTTCTATTCCCCTGCCCAACTGCGGGTTGGGGTCATCTCCGGCCCAGGGTGGGGAACAAATCCACCGGTGCGGCGCGCGGCGTGTCGCGCCGCACCGGTGTGTCGCTAGCGCCGCCTCCCGACGGTGAGCCGGCGCAGCGTCTCCGTGGTGACCTCGCCGGAGGTCTGGACGACCCGCACGGAGAGCGCGAGCTTCTTGCGTTGCTTGGCCCGGTACGCGATCCGCTTGCGGAACGGCGCCCGGCGGTCGACCCGGACGACGCGGCCGTTGACGAGGAACTCGACGCGCTCGACGCTCGCGGGGTCCGAGACGCGCACCCGCAGGAGCAGCCTGCCCTTGCGCCGGTTCTTCGCGCCCTTCGGCTTGAGCATCCGCACTCGCAGGGCCGGCGCCGAGGTGGAGGCGGCATCCTGCGTCACGGTCGCGGTGGGTGCGGGCGGAGCCGGCGGCTCCACCGGCGGGCCGGGCGGCGGCGCAGGCGTCGGGACGGTCGGCCCGGGGCCGCCTCCCGCGCTGCCGCCGCCGCCACCGCCGCCGACGACCGGAGGCGGGGGCTCTTGGTCGCCAGGAT
>JANJUA010000334.1 GCA_024710825.1 Solirubrobacteraceae bacterium | reverse complement strand
GCTCGCCGCGATCGCCTGGCGCGGCGGTCGCGACCAGGCCCGAGGCGTGGCGCGCCACGGCGGCCGAGACGCGCGGCTCCGGCTCGCCGTCGGTCTCGCCGCCGCGGGCGCCGCGTGGGTCCTGCTCGTCGCGGCGATGGCCCAGGCCGGCTTCTCGGGCGAGCCGCGCTACGCCCTGCCCGGCATCGCGCTGCTGACGATCGCTGCCGCGGGCGCCATCGTCGGGCTGCCGCGTCGGGCTCTCGCGCCCGGCCTCGCGGTCGCCGCGGCCGCGCTCGCCGTCGCGGCCGTCCCGCGCCTCGCCGTCGTCGACGACGTTCGCACCGCGCAGCGCTACCAGGCCGAGCTTGCCGCCGACCTGCGCGCCGCGATCGACGACGCCGGGGGCACCGCCACGCTGCTCGAGCTCGGGCGCCCTGTCGTCGGTCACCTGCGCGGGCCTCTGCTCGCCTACGCGCTCGACGTGCCCAAGCAGACCGTCGGCTTCGACCCCCGCGCCGTGGACACGGGCGTCCTCTTCGCCTCGCGCCGCACGCCGTCCTCGCCGGTCGCGCCGCCGGTGCCCCGCGGCGCCGCGCCGCTGGTCCGCAACGACACGTGGACGCTTGTTATTAGGGCACCCGAATACACTCCGCCGTCGTGCACTCTCGCGCCCTCTCCACCGCCTGCGCCCTGCTCGCCCTCGTCCTCGCCGCCTGCGGCGGGGACGCCGCCGGCGACGCCCGCGAAGACGTCCTTCCCCTCGAGCCCGCCGCCGTCTCGGGAACCGCGCACGCCTTCGACCTCGAACCCGTCGCCGACGGCCTGAACCGACCGACGTGGACCGGCACCGCGCCCGGCGAGCCGGGCGTGATCTGGGTGGCCGAGCAGCCCGGCCGCCTCGTCCGGCTGCTGCCCGACGGCCGCCGTCGGGTCGCCCTGGACCTGAGGGACTCGATCCGCACCGGCTCCGAGCAGGGCCTGCTCGGCGTCGCCTTCCATCCCGACTTCGCGACCAACCGCCGGCTGTACGTGCACTTCAGCGACCGCGAGGGCGACACCCGGGTCGTGGAGCTGCGCGTCCGCCGCGACGGCACCGTCGACCCCGAGCCGCGCCGCGAGCTGCTCGCCCTCGACCAGCCCGAGGAGAACCACAACGGCGGTCAGCTCGCGTTCGGTCCCGACGGCCGGCTCTACCTCGGCCTCGGCGACGGCGGCGGCGCCTTCGACCCTCGGCAGACCGCCCAGGACCAGGATCGGCTGCTCGGCAAGATCGTCCGCACCGACGTCGACGGCGCCACCGCCGGCGAATGGGAGGTGGTGCTCTCGGGGCTGCGCAACCCGTGGCGCTTCTCCTTCGACTTCGCGCTCGGCGAGATCTGGATCGGCGACGTCGGGCAGGACGCCTACGAGGAGGTCGACCGCGTCCTGCTGGAGGACGACGAGCCGCCGAAGAACCTCGGCTGGTCGGCGTTCGAGGGGACGGAGCGCGTCCAGGGCGAGCACCGCCTCGACCAGACCGGCGAGCTCGTCTGGCCGGTCGCCGGCTACGACCACGGCGACGGCTGCTCGATCACGGGCGGCGTGGTCTATCGCGGCACCGCGCTGCCGGACCTGGCCGGCCGCTACGTCTACGGCGACTTCTGCGCCGGGACGCTGTGGTCGCTCGAGCCGACGCCCGAGGGCCGCGCCACCGACGTGCTCGTCGAGCGGGCCAAGGTTCCGCAGCTCACCCACATCGGCACCGACGCCGCCGGCGAGCTGCTGCTCACCTCCGCCGGCGGGACCGTGCTCCGCGCGGTGCCCGTCAGTCGCCGGCGGGCGTCAGGGCGCTGACCGGCCCGTCGATCCAGACGTCCACCTCGTCGCCGGGGTGCCAGGCCGGAGCGCCGAGGCGGCGACTGCGGAGGCGCCGCCCGCTGGCCAGCTGGAGATGCACGAGATGGTCGTGCCCGAAGAACGCGCCGTCGACGACCGTCGCGCGCGCTGCCCCCGCGGACGGCGACCCGCCGCCGATCGCGACCGCCTCCGGACGCACGACGATCTCGACCGTGCCGGCGAGCCCGTCGCCGACGCCGAAGCACCCGAGCTCGCACTCGACCATCCCGCCCGCGGCGGTCCCCGGGAGCACGTCGGCCTCGCCGAGGAACTCCGCCACCCAGCGGCTCCGCGGACGCTCGTAGATCTCCTGCGGGCTTCCCACCTGCTCGATGCGCCCGTCGCGCATGACGGCGACCGTCCTGGCCAGCGAGAGCGCCTCCGCCTGGTCGTGGGTCACCAGCAGCGCGCTGGCGCCCGCGCGGCGCAGCACCTCGGCGACCTCGGTGCGAAGCTCCTCGCGCAGGCTGGCGTCGAGCGCGGCGAACGGCTCGTCGAGCAGCACCACATCGGGCTCCGCGGCCAGCGCCCGCGCCAGCGCGACCCGCTGGCGCTCGCCGCCCGACAGCTCGTGCGGGTAGCTGTGCGCCCGATCGGCGAGGCCGACCAGCCCGAGGCACTCGCCGACGCGCTCCCGGCGCGGGGCGCCGAAGCCGACGTTGGCGGCGACGTCGAGGTGGGGGAACAGCGCGCCCGCCTGGAAGACCATGCCGACGCGCCGGCTCTCGGGCTCCACCCAGACACCCGGACCGGCGACCCGGCGACCGCCGATGGCGATCGTGCCCGCGTCGGGCCGCTCGAAGCCGGCGATCATCCGCAGCAGCGTGGTCTTGCCCGAGCCGCTGGGGCCGAGCAGCGCGACCAGCTCGCCCTTGGGGACCTCCAACGAGGCGCCGTGGACGGCGACCATCGAGCCGAACGCCTTGTCGGCAGCGGCGACGGAGATCGCGGGCGCCGGGTCGAAGGTCACGCAATAAGGCTACCCTAACTCCGTCCGTCCGGACGGAAAGGCCCTCCTCGATGCCCCTGAACCTCATCCGCAGCCGCTGGCCGCTGGCCGTCGTCGCTCTCCTCGCCGTCATCGCCGGCCTCGTCGCCGCCACACTGGCGCTCGGCGGGTCGCCCGACGTCGTCGTCTACAACGGCCGCTCCCATTACGGCGACGAGCAGGCGTTCGCCAGCTTCGAGAAGGAGACCGGCCTCGACGTCGAGCTCCGCGGCGGCACCGCTCCCGAGCTGTTCGATCGCCTGCGCCAGGAGGGCGACGAGACGCCGGCGGACCTCCTGGTCACGACCGACCTCGCGAACCTCTGGCGCGCCAAGGAGGCCGGCCTGCTGGAGGCGGTCGACAGCGAGACGCTCGCCGACCGCGTCCCGGTCGAGTACCGCGATCCCGACCGCCAGTGGTGGGGCCTGAGCACCCGCATCCGCACGCCCGTCGTCTCGACCGAGCGCGTGGACGATGGCGCCGTCACGAGCTACGCCGACCTCGGCGACGAGCGCTTCCGTGGCCGGCTCTGCCTGCGCACGTCCAACAACGAGTACAACCAGTCGTTCGTCGCCGATCAGATCGCCAAGCGCGGCGAGGCCGCGACGAGGCGCCTGCTCGAGTCGTGGATGGCCAACGACCCCGAGGTGCTCGGCTCCGACGTCGACGTGCTCGACGCGATCGCCGCCGACCGCTGCGACGTCGGACTCGTCAACCACTACTACCTCGCGCGAGAGCTCGCCGACGACCCTGCCTTCCCGGTGGCGCCCGCGTGGCCGGACCAGGAC
Source organism: Solirubrobacteraceae bacterium (assembly GCA_024710825.1). Classification (GTDB taxonomy): domain Bacteria; phylum Actinomycetota; class Thermoleophilia; order Solirubrobacterales; family Solirubrobacteraceae; genus Capillimicrobium. Next base: position 4,374 of record JANJUA010000334.1, on the reverse strand, counting down.
GGCGCCGGGGCCCATGAGAACCTCTCCGGGGTGGGCCTGGTCCGGGGCGCCGAGCATCGCGAGGCGGCGATCCGGCTCATGGAGCACCTCGTCGGCGAGGAGGCCCAGCGCGAGATCGTCGCCAACGGGGAGATGGCGGTCAACCCCGACGTCCCGCCCGCCGACCACATCGCCGACTGGGACCAGGTCGTGACCGACCCGATCGACGTGGCGAGCGCCGGCGAGCACCTCGAAGACGCCGTGGCGCTCATGCAACGGGTGGGGTGGAGGTAGCGGACCCACCTCGGCCGGCGCCCGCGCGGCGCCGGCGCCGCCGGGGCGCCCCCCCGGCCTGGTCGCTGGCCGGCGTGCTCGTCGCGGCGCTGGTCGCCGGACCGCTGCTCGCTCTGCCGCTGAGCTTCGTCGGGGAGGGCGCGGCGCTCGACTCCATCGGCGCGAGCCTCCTGCCGGAGGCGCTGCGCGCGAGCATCGTGCTCGCGCTCGGCGTGGGCGCCGGGACGCTGCTGCTGGGTGGCGGGCTCGCCGTGCTCGTCTCGTTCTGGGACTTCCCGGGGCGCCGCTGGCTCGACTGGGCGCTCGTGCTGCCGCTGGCGATGCCCGGCTACGTGCTCGTCTTCGTCCTGCTCGGGCAGTACGACTTCGACAGCGCGCTCGCCCGCGCCGGCATCCCGATGCCGAACATCCGCAGCACCCTCGGCACGATCGCCGTCCTGACGCTGGTCCTGTACCCGTACGTCTACGCGCTCGGCCGCAGCGCGTTCCTCGGCCAGTCGCGCGACACGATGGAGGCCGCTCGCACCCTGGGCCTCGGCCACGGGCGCGCCGTGCTGCGCGTCGCGCTGCCGCTCGCCCGTCCCGCGCTCGCGGCCGGCGCCGTCCTGGCGATCATGGAGGCGCTCGCCGACTTCGGCGCCGTCAACCTGCTCGGCTACCGCGCGCTCACCGACGCGATCTACCGTGTCTGGTACGGCGCGTTCGACCAGGCCGCGGCGCTGCAGCTCGCCACCGTGCTCGTCGGCCTGTCGCTCACCTTCGTCGCCTTCGAGCGGCTGCTGCGCGGACGCTCGCGCTACCAGCAGTCGCTCGCCGCCGGCGACGCCGTCGTGCCGCGGCGGCTGCGCGGCCCCCGCGCGTGGCTCGCGACGGCGCTCCCGGGCGCGCTGCTCGGCGTCGTGTTCGTCGGGCCGGTCGCGCAGCTGGTCGTCTGGGCGATCGAGGCGCTCGCCGACGGCGTCTACGGGGCGGACCTCCTGCGCGAGGCGGTCAACACGCTGCTGCTGGCCACGGTCGCCGCCAGCATCGCGGTCGTCGCCGCGACGCTCGTCGCCTACGGCGGGCGCGTGCACCCGACGCGGCTCTCGAAGGTCACCGGCCGGCTGTCGGCGCTCGGGTACGCGGTGCCGGGAACGGTCATCGCCGTCGCGGTCTTCGTCCCGCTGTCGTGGGTCGACCGCCGGCTCGACTCCGCCGCCGAGGCGGTTCTCGGCCTCGACCTCGGGCTGCTGTTCACCGGGACGCTCCTCGGCCTCGTGTTCGCCTACGTGGTCCGCTTCCACGCCCTGGCGCTCTTCTCGGTGGAGGCCCGCATGGAGGAGATCGACCCGGCGCTCGACGACGCCGCCCGCGGCCTGGGCGCCGATCGCACGCGGCTGCTGTCGGAGGTCCACCTGCCGCTGCTGTGGCCGGGCATCGTCACCGCGGCGATGCTCGTCTTCGTCGAGGTGATGAAGGAGCTGCCCGCCACGGCGCTGCTGCGCCCGCTGGGCGGCGACACGCTGGCCATCTCCGTGTGGGAGGCGACGAAGGACTCGCGCTTCGACACGGCCGCGCTGCCGGCCCTGCTCATAGTGGCCGTCGGGCTCGTGCCCGTCGTCATGCTCGTGCGGCTCTCTCGTCGCGGCGGCGAGCCTGCCGCGAGCGCCAGATAGGCGGCCTCGGCGCCTACCGTGGCCCCATGACCGGCGAGCGCCGCCTCACCGACGAGCAGGCCACCCGCGTGGTGGCGATCGCGATGGACCTCGCGCGGGAGGGCGAGACCGGGCAGCTCGCGGAGTTCCTCGACCACGGCCTCCCGGTCGACGCGGTCGACCCGGAGGGCAACTCACTGCTGATGCTCGCCGCCTACCACGGCCGCGCCGAGACCGTCGCCATGCTGCTCGAGCGCGGCGCCGACTGCGACCTCCGCAACGCCCGGGACCAGACCCCCGTCGCGGGCGCGCTGTTCAAGGGCGAGGACGAGGTCGTGAGGCTGCTGCGCGAGGCCGGCGCCGACCTGGACGTCGGGACGCCGAGCGGGCGCCAGGCGGCCGCGATGTTCGCCCGCGAGCGCCTGCTCGAGCCCTGACCCGCCGGCCGGACCGAGCGCGCGGCTCGGTCCGGACGGGGACGGGGCGGGAACGACACTGCTACGCCGGGACGGCCTCCTTCGCCGCCAGCGCCTCGATGGCCCTGCGCACACCCTCGCCGTAGGCCGGATCGGCCTGCGTGCAGTTGTGGATGTGCCGCTCGATCGTCGCCTCGGAGGCGCCGGCGATCGCGCGGGCCGTGTTCTCGAACAGCGCCTGCTGCTGCTCAGGCGTCATCTTCTCCCGGAACAGGATGCCGGGCTGCTCGAAGTAGTTGTCGTCGTCCTCGCGGTAGTCGAACCGGTCGGCGACCGCGCCCGCCGGGTACGGCGCGTCGCGGTAGGCCGGCTGCTCCTGCCAGCGGCCGTACGAGTTCGGCTCGATCCCCGGGGTCGCCCCCTGGTTGCCGTCGACCCGCATGGCGCCGTCGCGATGGAACGAGTTGACCGGATTGCGCGGCGCGTTGACCGGGATCTGGTGGTGGTTGACCCCGAGCCGGTAACGCTGCGCGTCGCCGTAGGAGAACAGGCGGCCCTGGAGCATCTTGTCCGGCGAGAACCCGATCCCGGGCACGACGTGGGCGGGCGAGAACGCGGCCTGCTCCACGTCGGCGAAGTAGTTCTCGGGATTGCGGTTGAGCTCCCACTCGCCGACCTCGATCAACGGGTAGTCCTTCTTGGACCACACCTTCGTCAGGTCGAACGGGTGGTAGCGATAGGTCGCCGCGTCGGCCTCCGGCATGACCTGGATCATCAGCTTCCACTTCGGATGCTCGCCGCGCTCGATCGCCTCGAACAGGTCGCGCTGGTGCGACTCGCGGTCGGCCCCGACGAGCGCCGCCGCCTCCTCGTCCGTGAGGTTCTCGATGCCCTGCTGGGTCCGGTGGTGGAACTTCACCCAGAACCGCTCGCCCTGCGCGTTGACGAGGCTGTACGTGTGCGAGCCGAAGCCGTGCATGTGCCGGTAGGACCTCGGGATCCCGCGATCGGACATGACGATCGTGACCTGGTGCAGCGCCTCCGGGAGGTTGGTCCAGAAGTCCCAGTTGTTCTCCGGGTCGCGCAGGTTGGTGCGCGGATCGCGCTTGACCGCGTGGTTGAGGTCGGGGAACTTCAGCGGGTCGCGGAAGAAGAACACCGGGGTGTTGTTGCCGACCAGGTCCCAGATGCCCTCGTCGGTGTAGAACTTCAGGGCGAAGCCGCGGATGTCGCGCTCGGCGTCGGCCGCGCCGCGCTCGCCGGCGACGGTCGAGAAGCGCGCGAACATCTCGGTCTGCTTGCCGACCTCAGAGAAGATGCTGGCGGAGGTGTAGCGAGTGATGTCGTTGGTCACCGTGAAGGTGCCGAACGCGCCCGAGCCCTTGGCGTGCATCCGGCGCTCCGGGATGACCTCGCGGTCGAAGTGGGCGAGCTTCTCGAGGAACCAGACGTCCTGGAGCAGCATCGGGCCGCGGGGACCGGCCGTGAGGCTGTTCTGGTTGTCGGGCACCGGAGCGCCCGTCACGGTGGTCAGCGGCTTGGTGTTGTCAGCTATCGCTCTCACTCCTTGCGGTTGCGGTGTCGCCGGAGATGCGGTCGCTCCGGCAGTCGCGGCACGTGCCCCAGAAGGTGACCTCCGCCTCGTCGATCACGAACCCATGGTCGTCGGCGGCCTGCAGGCACGGCCGCGCGCCGACGACGCAGTCGACGTCGGCGATCGTGCCGCACCCCCGGCAGACGATGTGGTGGTGGTTGTCGCCGACGCGCGCGTCGTAGCGAGCCGGCGAGCCCGCCGGCTCTATGCGGCGGACCAGGCCGGCGGCGGTCAGCGCGGCGAGAACGTCGTACACCGCCTGGGTCGAGACCCCGCCGAGCTTCGTCCTCACGGCGCGGGTGAGCGTGTCGGTGTCGGCATGCGGGTGGGTGCGGACCGCGTCGAGCGCCGCTACCCGCGGGCGGGTGACCCGCAGGCTGGCGTCTCTCAGCATGTCCTCGGGCTCGGGCACGGCAACCAGCATCGCACATTTTCTGGAATGAATCCAGATTACGGC
>JANJUA010000140.1 GCA_024710825.1 Solirubrobacteraceae bacterium | reverse complement strand
GGCCGCCCGGCGATCGCCGACGACGGCGACCTCACCGCCCCCGGCGCGTTCGGCAACCTGCCGTGCGGCGAGGGCTTCGTCTCCCCGATCGGCGGCGAGGGGACCGTCCACGCGTCGAGCCTGGCCGCGATCGGCCTGTCGGACCCGCCCGCGGTGCTCACGGTCGACGGCGGCCGCCTGCGGGCCGCCCAGGGCGCGGCCGGAGAGCGGCTGCTCGAGCGCCTCGCGGCCGCGGGGGAGCAGGGCACGAACCTGGCGGAGCTGGGCGTCGGAACGAACGAGCGCGCGCGCCTGACCGGCAACATCCTCGAGGACGAGAAGATGCTCGGGACCGTCCACGTCGCGTTCGGCGCCAGCGCCGGCATCGGCGGCACGGTCTCCGTGCCGGTCCACCTGGACATGCTGGTCCTCGACGCCACGCTCACCGTCGGCGACACGACGGTGCTCGACGGTGGGCGCTTCGTCCTCTGACCTGCTCGTCGCGGTCCCGAACGTCTCCGAGGGCCGCGACCCCCGCACCCTCGCCGCGATCGAGGAGGCGTTCGCGGCCGGTGGCGCGCACGTGCTCGACGTCCACGCCGACCCCGACCACCACCGGGCGGTCTTCACGCTCGCCGCGCCGCCCGGCCGGCTCGCGCCCGCGCTGTTGCACGGGGCCCGCGAAGTCGTCGCGCGCGTCGACATCGCCGCGCACCCCGGGTTGCACCCGCACGTCGGCGCGCTCGACGTCGCGCCGGTCGTCCACCTCGACGACGCGCGGCGCGGCGCGGCGATCGCCGAGGCGCTCGTGCTCGCCGACGACCTCGCCACCGAGCTCGCGCTGCCCGTCTACCTCTACGGCCTGCTCGCCGGCGGGCGCACGCGCGCGGAGCTGCGCCGCGGGGGCATCGCGGGGTTGGCGAGCCGGACCGCGCCCGACTTCGGCCCCCGCGCTCCGCACCCGACCGCCGGGGCGGCGCTCGTCGCCGCCCGCCCGCCGCTCGTCGCCTTCAACCTCGAGCTCGCGCCGCCCGCGACGGTCGACGACGCCCGCCGCATCGCGGGCGCCGTGCGGGAGGGCGGCGAGCACGGCCTCCCCGGCCTGCGGGCGATCGGGCTCGCGCTCGCGCACCGGGGCGGCGTCGCGCAGGTCTCGATGAACGTCGAGGACCATCGCGCGCTCCCGTTGGCGCGGGTGATCGAGGCGGTGCGCGCGCACGCGGCCGTCGCGGCCGCCGAGGTCATCGGCCTGCCGCCCGAGGCGGCCTTCGCCGGCTATCCCGGCGACCTGCCGACCCGCAACCGACGGACGCTCGAATCCGCGCTGGCGCAGGTACGCTAGGTCGATGGCCCAGCAGACGAAGCGAAGGCGGACGAAGCACCGCGGCAACGCCGCGGGGATGGTGGAGCAGCGCGGTCGCACCGGCCGCAAGCCGACGGCGAGCGAGTCGAAGAAGAAGCCCACCGCGTCGCAGCGGCGGGCGAACCGCTTCGACCAGCCGCCGAGCTGGCGCAGCGCGTTCAACCGGGCGCTGGTGGCGATCGTGTTCTTCGCCTTCCTGCTGATCCTCATCTTCAAGCAGCCCGCCGCCCAGGCGGCCATGCTCAGCGCCTTCATGCTGCTGATCTACATCCCGATGGGCTACTACACCGACATGTTCCTCTACAAGCGCCGCCAGAGGCAGAAGGCGGAGGGCAAGGCGAAGTGAGCCTGGAGGTCCGCATGCTCACCGTCGGCGCCATCCAGGAGAACGCCTACCTGGTGCGCCGCGAGGGCTCCGACCGCGCGCTCCTGGTCGACCCCGGCGAGGAGGCCGACCGGCTGCTCGCCGCGCTCGAGGAGTCCGGGGCGAAGCTCGACGCGATCCTGCTGACCCACACGCACTTCGACCACATCGGCGCGGTCGCGCCCGTCGCCCGCGCCACCGGCGCGCCCGTCTACTGCCCACAGCTCGAGGTGGCGGTGCTCGCCGACATCATGGCCTACGTCCCGTATGCGGGCTTCGGCCCGTACGAGTCCTACGAGGCCGACGAGACCGTCGCCGGCGGCGAGCGCCTGGAGCTGGCGGGCCTGTCGATCGACGTGACCTTCACCCCCGGCCACAGCCCGGGCCACGTCACGTACGCGATCGCCGACGAGGGCGCCCTGTTCTCCGGCGACGTGCTGTTCGCCGGATCGGTGGTCCGCACCGACCTGCCCGGCGGCGACTGGCCGACGCTCGCGCGCTCGATCGCGACGCTGCTCGACACGTACCCGGACGAGACGCGCGTCCATCCCGGCCACATGGGCATCACGACGCTCGGCCACGAGCGCGCGACGAACCCGTTCCTCGCCGAGCTGACGGCGCCGTAGCCGTGACGGACAGGATCCAGGCGCCGCGCGGCACGTACGACGTGCTGCCCGACCAGGCGGCCGCCCGTGCCGCCCTCGAGGCGCACGCCCGCGAGGTGCTGGAGGCGGCCGGCTACGAGCGCATCGAGACCCCGGTCTTCGAGCACACCGAGCTCTTCTCCCGCGGGGTCGGCGAGTCCACCGACGTGGTGCAGAAGGAGATGTACACCTTCTCCGACGGCGGCGGACGCTCGCTGACGCTGCGCCCCGAGGGGACGGCCGCCGTCTGCCGCGCCTACGCCGAGCACGGCATGCACAAGCTCGCGCAGCCCGTGAAGCTCTGGTACCTCGGGCAGTTCTTCCGCTACGAGCGCGCGCAGGCCGGGCGCTACCGGCAGTTCTGGCAGGTGGGGGCCGAGGCGCTCGGCTCCGACGACCCGGCGGTCGACGCGGAGTCGATCCTGCTGCTGGCGACGCTGCTCGGCGACCTCGGCGCGCGCGGCGTGCAGGTGCGCGTCTCGAGCCTGGGCCGCGTCGAGGCGCGCGCCGTCTACCGCGAGGCGCTCCAGGCTCACCTGCGCGCCCACGAGGAGCGGCTCTCCGAGGAGGTCCGGGCGCGCATCGACCTCAACCCGCTGCGCGCGTTCGACTCGGACCATCCCGGTACGCGGGAGGTGATGCGCGACGCCCCGCTGCTGCGCGACTTCCTCGAGGCCGACGACGCCGCACACTTCGCCGAGGTGCTGGCGCTGCTCGACGCGGCCGACGTCGCCTACGAGGTCGACCCGACGCTCGTGCGCGGCCTCGACTACTACGCGCGAACGGTCTTCGAGGTGCACTCGACCGAGCTCGGCGCGCAGTCCGCGCTGGGCGGCGGCGGCCGCTACGACGGGCTCGTCGCGCAGATCGGAGGGCCGCCGACCCCCGGCATGGGCTGGGCGGCCGGCATCGAGCGCATCCTCCTCGCCGGCGGCACACCGCCGCACGCCGCACCGCCGGTCGACCTGCTCGTCGCGGGGCCGGCCGGCCCGCTTCAGTTCAAGCTGGCCGTCGACGCCAGGCACGCCGGGCTGCGCGCCCAGGTCGACCTCGGCGGCCGCTCGCGCAAGGGCGTGCTCAAGCAGGCCAATCGGCTCCACGCCCGCTACGTTGCCTGGATGGACGACGACGGACACGCGCAGCTCAAGGACATGGACAGCGGCGAGCAGCAGGAGGTCGCCGTCGACGCGATCGTCCGCGACGTGCTCCGAGGCCCCGGGCTGTGAAGCGCGCGCCGGTCGCCAACCGCTACCGCGACACGTGGGTCGGGACGCTCGACGCCGGCCGCGCCGGCGACGAGCTGCGGGTCGCCGGCTGGGTGCACCGCCGCCGCGACCACGGCGGCCTGATCTTCGTCGACCTGCGCGACCGCTCCGGCCTGCTCCAGCTCGTCTTCCATCCGGAGACCTCAGGCGCCGCGTTCGCCGAGGCCGAGCGCCTGCGCTCCGA
>JANJUA010000162.1 GCA_024710825.1 Solirubrobacteraceae bacterium | reverse complement strand
ACGTCTACGTCGACGCGAGCGCCGATCTCGACGACGCCGTGCGGATCGTCGTCAACGCCAAGGCGCAGCGTCCGGGCGTCTGCAACGCCGCCGAGACCCTGCTCGTGCACGCCGACGCCGCCGCGGCGTTCCTGCCGCGGGTCGTCGCGGCGCTGCGGGCCGAGGGCGTGGAGCTGCGCGGCGACTCGCGCGCCCGCGAGCACGCCGAGCTGGGGGAGGCCTCCGACGGCGACTGGGACACCGAGTTCCTCGCGCTCGAGCTGGTCGTCGGCGTGGTCGACACGCTCGAGGCCGCCATCGAGCACGTAAACGCCCACGGCACCGGCCACTCGGAGGCGATCGTCACCGGCAGCGCCGCGGCGGCGCGAGCGTTCCAGCGCGGGGTGGACGCCGCCTGCGTCTACGTGAACGCGTCGACGCGCTTCACCGACGGCGGCGAGTTCGGCATGGGCGCGGAGATCGGCAACTCCACCCAGAAGCTCCACGCGCGCGGCCCGATCGGCCTGCGCGAGCTGTGCACCTTCAAGTACCTCGTGGAGGGCGACGGGCACGTCCGCGCGTAGGCTCGGCATCCTCGGCGGGACGTTCAACCCGCCGCACGTCGGTCATCTCGTGTGCGCCCAGGAGGCGCTCTGGCAGCTCGAGCTCGACGAGGTGGTGCTGATGCCCGTCGCCCGGCCGCCGCACAAGGAGGCCGACGCGGACCCGGGCGCCGAGCTGCGCGTCGCCATGTGCGAGGCCGCGGTCGGCTCCGACGAGCGGCTCGCGGTGTCGCGCCTGGAGGTCGACCGCGGCGGGCCGTCGTACACGGTCGATACGCTGAGGGCGATACATGCGACGTCCCCGGGTGACGACCTGACCTTCATCGTCGGAGGCGACATGGCAGCCAGCCTGCCGCAGTGGCGCGAGCCCGAGGCGGTGCTGGAGCTGGCGACGCTGGCGGTTGCCGAGCGCGCCGCCGACCGGCGCGAGGCGATCGGCGAGCGCCTGCGCGGGCTCCGCGGCGCCGAGCGCGTCCGGTTCTTCTCGATGCCCCGCATGGACCTCTCCTCGACCGAGATCCGCGAACGGGTGCGCGCGGGCCGGCCGATCCGCTACCTCGTGCCCGACGACGTGGCGCGCCTCATAGGCGCGCGGGGGCTCTACCGCACGGAGGTGCCAGCTTGAGCCAGCCCCGGCTCACGCCCGACCAGCTCGCCGACGAGATCGCCGAGCAGGCCGCCGAGAAGAAGGCGCGCGACATCGTCGTGCTCGACCTGCGCGACGCGCTCGGCTACACGGACCTGTTCGTCATCGCCACCGGCAACACCGACCGCCAGGTCAAGGCGATCCACGACGGCATCCACCACGCGCTCAAGGCGCACCACGATCTGCTGCCCCGACGGGTGGAGGGCCTCGCGGAGTCGAAGTGGGTGCTGATGGACTATCTCGACGTGGTCGTGCACGTCTTCACGCCGGAGACGCGCGAGTACTACCGCCTCGAGCAGCTCTGGGGCGAGGTTCCGTCGCGCGCCTACGAGGCGCGTGCCGAAGCGTCGTAGCCGCGCCTCGATCCCGTCGTCTCGGTCGCTGTCGAGGGTGGAGCTTTCGGTCGGCCGGGCGTAGGCTCTGCGCATGGCGCCACCGGAGAGGTCGGGTGCCGTCGCGCCGGGCAACGAGGAGGCCGTGCGCGCGTGGGACACGGTGCTCTACGAACGTTGGAAGCGCAACCGCGAGGTGTTCGTCGGCGCGCTGGACGAGGTCACCGCCGAGCTCCTCGAGCGGCTCCCACCGCCGCCCGGGGGGCGGTGCATCGACGTCGGGTGCGGGTTCGGCGAGACGACCCGATCGCTGGCCGCGCTGGTCGGTTCCGACGGCTTCGCGCTCGGCACCGACTCCTCACCGCGGTTCATCGCGGACGCCCGGCGCGAGGCGGATGCGGAGGGGATCGCGAACGTCGCCTTCGAGGTCGCCGATGCGCAGACGGCGGCATGGGAGCCGGTGCACGACTACGCGTTCTCGCGCATGGGGACGCAGTTCTTCAGCGCGCCCGTTCCGGCCATGCGGTCGATCCGCGGCGCGCTGAAGCGCGGCGGAGCGCTGCGCAAGGTCTGCTGGCGCCGCAAGGAGGAGAGCCCGGTGTGGGCGGAGACCGAGCAGGTGGTCAAGCGGTTCCTCACCCGGCCCGAGGAGCACGAGGCCGACACCTGTGGCCCCGGCCCGTTCTCGCTCGGCAATCCCGAGACGTGTCGCGGGATCCTGGAGGCCGCCGGGTTCGAGCGCGTCGAGCTGCATCGGCGGGACTTCGACTACCTCGTCGGCAGGGACATGGACGAAGCCGTCGACGCCATGCTCGCGATCGGTCCCGGCGCCGAGCTGATCCGGCTCAACGGAGCGCACGGCGATCGCCGCCGGCCGGAGATCGCCGAGGCTCTCGCCGACCACTACGCCGACTGGCGGCGGGCCGACGGCTCGGTCGTCGGCCGTGCGTCCGTCTGGCTGGTCGCGGCCGCCAACCCGAGATAGCGGTCGGTCGGGCGGCGGTCGGCATCGCCTGCGCAACGACCGAGGCCGCGCTTTCGCGCGGCCTCGAGGAGTGGAGCTAGTCGGGCTCGAACCGACGACCTTCTGGCTGCCAGCCAGACGCTCTCCCAGCTGAGCTATAGCCCCAGGTCGCCGACCATCTTAGCGAGGTCGTAGTCCTGTGCCAGGTTGATCCTGAGTTGCTGGTTGTTGCGGGCGGGCGCCAGCCGGAGATGGATGAAGGTCCGGCCGACGACATCTCGGATCGGGACGAGGAAGCAGCGGTGCAGCGACGCGCAGTAGAGCGCGAAGGCGTCGATCTCCTCAGCGGAGTAGGTCGTGCGAACGTAGCCGTTTCGCGGCGTGTGCCGCGATGTGCTGAGACGCGCTCGAACGATCGCCCCTTCGCGGACCGCCCACTTGCACTGGACGCGAAGGAGGCGTGGGCGAAGGTCGAAGATGAGGTCGTAGCGCAGGCCCTCGCTCATCGGCCGCAGAACCACGACGCCCAAGCGCATCGCGGCGGCCGTGATCTCTGCCTCCGCTACGGCGCCGGTCTGGCTGCGCGAGAGCTTCACCGTACGAACATATGTTCTCGTCCGGACGGAGCTAGCTGCGCGGCAGGAACTCCGGCACCTGGAGGTCGTCGTCGGCCGAGCGCGGCGAAGGGCCGGCCGTGTCCGGTGAGATCTCGTCGAGGTCCGCCACGAGGTGGCGGTGCGCCGCCTGCACGTCGCGCAGCAGGCGCTCGGCGTTCGTACGCAGGGAGGCCGAGAGCTGCCTGAGGTGCTCGGCGAGCTCGGTGCCGTCCTCGATCACGTCGGCGGAGACCTCGCGGGCCTCGGCGACCACCTCGGCCGCCTGCATGCGCGCCGCCGCCCGCGTCGTCTTCGCGTAGCGGTCCGCCTCCTCGCCGTGCGCCGCCGCGTCCGCCGCCGCCTCCTGGCGCAGCCGGCTCGCCGCCGCCTGCGCCTCCTCGCGCGTGCGCTCGGCGTCGGCCTCCGCCCGGGTGCGGGCCT
>JANJUA010000146.1 GCA_024710825.1 Solirubrobacteraceae bacterium | reverse complement strand
TCAGCGCCTCGTCGTGGACGAGGGCGCCGGCCGGGCCGTGGCCGTCGTCGACGACGGTCACGGCATGCCCGCAGCCCGCGCCGGGCAGCTCGACCGGGCGGCCGCCCGCGTCGACCCAGACGCCTTGCCGGTCGCCGGGCGCCGGGAACGCCACGGTGACGGACGGATCGCCGAACGCCTCCGCGAAGGCCCGCCGGAACGCCGACGGATGAGGATCGCCGCCCAGGTGCACGGCGAGCCGCGTGAGCGCGTCGGCCGTGAACAGGCGCCAGCGCAGGAGCCCGGCGAGGAAGGCGAGCGCCATGGCCGGGACGGCGAGCGCGAGCAGCCAGCCGACCGCCTGCAGCCCGGGGGCGGCCGGATCGACGAGGCGCACGGAGATCCCGGCGCCCAGCAGGGCCGACCGCAGAGCGGCGATCGTGAGCAGCGGGACGAACATGTGGCGCACGAGCGGCGACGCGGCGACGACCCGCGCCCACAGCCGCGCGACGACCGCGAGCATGACCGCGAGCACGAGCACGCTGCCCACGGGGCGCAGGACGTCCGCGATGAACGCCGGCTCCCGATGGAGGGCGAAGAGCGCGTTGGGCGGGCAGTCGCTCGCGCAGCTGGTGTACACCGTCGGAACCTCGAACGAGGCGGCGAACAGCAGGCGGGGCAGGAACGTCACGACGAGGACGGCCGCCATCGACGCCACGATCAGGCGGTCCGCTCGGCCCGGCAGCCGGCCGGTGGGGAACGCCAGCGCCAGATAGACCACGAGCAGCTCGGCGATCCAGCCCGCGACGCGGCCCGTGGTGTATGCCGCCGGGTCGTTGGACTCGGCCAGCGTCGCGACGAGCCATACGCCGCCCGCCGCGACGAGCAGCGGGCCGAACCGCTGGCCCAGCCCGCGGTACCAGGCGTAGAGCCCGACCGCGCACGGGATTCCGACGATCGCCGCCCTCCCCGCCGCCACGAGCTCCGGGTGACCGCTCGCGCCCTCTGCCGCGATCGCCGCCGCGGCCACGGTCGCCAACGCCGTCGCGGCGATGCCGATCCCCAGTGCCGCACGACGATGAGCGGCGGATCGGGGAACGCTGCCTGCCACGGGCACGGCCACGCCCATGCGGCGACTCTACGCCGATGTCACCCTCCGGACAAGCGCTCCTCGTCCGACCCGGCTCCGGGTCAGGCGAGCAGCCGCGCCTTCTGCGCGGCGAACTCCTCGTCCGTCAGGGCACCCTGGTCGCGCAGCGCGGCGAGCTTCTGCAGCTGGGCGATCGGGTCCACCTGGGCCGGGGCCGGGGCGGGCTCGTAGGCCTCTTCCTCCTGCTGTGCCCAGCGCGACGCCTGTCGGCGGCTGACGCGGTTGGAGACGGCGGTGGCGGTTCCCGCGACGACGGCGGTGCGCGCCATGCCGCGAAGCAGTCCTGGCATGGTCTCCTCCTTCGATCAGACCGCCGCCTCGGCGGCGTCGAGTGACTCGAGCAGCGCCTCCATCGGAACGCGCTCGAAGCCGAGCAGCGTCCCGCCGTTGCGACGGATCGCCGCCGCGAGCGGCCCCACCCACCGGTTCTCGTAGACGATCATCACCGCGGCCGTCCCCGGCTCGATGGCGTCCGCCGCCGCGGCGGCATCGTCGTCGCCGAGCAGGCCGGAGCTCGCGCCCTCGAACACGGCGAGGTCGCCGACGTCGCGCTCCCCGAGGCCGCTGGCCTCGAAGCCCGACCACGTCCCGTCCCGGTCCTTGACCACGAAGAGGACGTCGAGCACGCGGACGATCCTGCGGTCGACGAGGTCGAGCAGCATCGGGATGGCGTCACCGGTCATCGGGGCGTCCGCCGCGTAGCCGATCACCACGACGTCGATCGGTCCCAGCTCGTCTGCATGCGCTTCCACGGGGCTCTCCTCGCCTTCGCCTGACGGGAAGACCATCCACCGCCGCCGGCGTCGCGGCAAGGGTGCACGCCCCACGCCCGCCGGGGGCGCCGGCATCTCGCGGTGGTCAGCGCTCTGACCATGGCGGAGAGCACGACGGCGGCGCGGCTTGCGCCGGCCGTCGCGGGGCTGCGAGTGTCGGTCGGTCAGGTCCGGGCATCGGACCCGGGCCGCGAGGTCAAGGAGCGTCTCCATGGCCGATCGCATGCTGTTCCTCGGCTGGGGCCCGGTGGTTCGCGGACGCGAGGAGCGCGCCCTCGAGGTGTTCGACGAGTCGATGGGACTGTTCGGGCGGCTCCAGCAGGGCGGCCGCATCGAGGGCGTCGACGTCGCGCTGCTCGAGCCGCACGCGGGCGCCCTGCAGGGCTACATCGAGCTGCGCGGCAGCGCCGAGCAGATGGACGCGGTGCGACAGGACGACGAGTTCCGTCGCCTGCTGATCGACGTCGGCCTGATCGTCGACGACCTGCGCGTGGTGGACGGCTTCACCGGCAACGGGGTCGCCGAGCAGATGGATCGGTACCGCGACGCGGTCGGCAGGCTGCCGGCGCACGCCTGAGAGCCGCGGCTAGCGCGACCGCGGTCCGTCGAGGAAGCGGCCGACGACGTCCGCGAAGCGCTCCCGCTCGGAGAACAGGAACGCGTGGGCGTCGTCGAAGCGCTCGAGCTGCCCGCCCGGGACCCGGTCGGCGATCCAGCGTAGGTTGGAGAACGGGACGACGAGATCGACGGCGCCGCCGGTCGCGAGCGTGGGGACGGCGAGCCGGCCGAGCGCGTCGCCGTTGGCGTTGGAGCGCAGCCACGGATCCTCCGCGGCGACCTGCGCGCGAACCGTCGCCGCCGGGACGTCGAAGTCGTCGGGGATCTCGCCGGACTCGCTTGCGCTGTCGAGCCGGTCGAAGAACGCGCGCCCCTCCCTGCGCCCCGCCTTCGTCCGCGGGTACAGGACGCCGATGATCTGCTCCTCGGTGGCGTCGGGGTCGCTGTCGGTGTCCTGGTCGTCCTCGTCGCCGAGCTCCGCGGCGTCCCCGCCCGGGTTCGTCCCCGCGAGGATCATGCGGCGCACGCGGTCGGGATGGCGGATCGCGAGCTGCTGGGCGACGAAGCCGCCCATCGACCACCCGAGCACGTCGGACTGCTCGACGCCGATCTCCTCCAGGAAGCGGTCGGTGGTGTCGGCGAGCGCCGCGAACGACGTCGTCTTGCCGGGCAGCTTCGACGAGCGCCCGATGCCGGGGTAGTCGAACAGGATCAGCCGCCGGTCGCGCGCGAGCAGACGCAGCAGCGCCGGATCCCACTCGGCCATCGTCGACCCGGTGCCGATCGCCATCGCCAGCGGGCGGCCGCTGCCGCGCTCGTACCAGGCGATGCGCTCGCGTCCGGTGTCGGCGATGCGCACCTGGGCGCGGAACGGTGCGGCCTCGGCCTCCCCGTCGTCCGCGACGGCGGCGGGGACGAGCAGCAGCGCGGCGGCCAGGGCCGCGAGGGCGGAGCGGATCATGTACCGGGCAGTCGCCCACGCCGCCGCGGACTTGAGGCGGCGCGTCAGCTCCGGACCCTGCCCCGCGGCTACTAGCTCTCGAGCACGTAGACGGCGCCCGCGGCGAGCAGGTTCGGCGCGGCGTGCGCCGCCCGCGGCGCCGGGCGCCCGTGCTCGTCCAGCAGCGTCCGCCGCGCGACGCGCATCCGCGTCTCGCGCACCAGCCGCTCGAAGTCCTTCAATGTGCAGAGGTGGATGTTCGGCGTCTCGTACCACGGGTACGGGAGCGAGCGGCTCGTCGGCATCCGGCCGCGCAGCGCCAGCTCGGCCCGCAGCCGCCAGTGCCCGAAGTTCGGCAGCGAGACGATCCGCCGCGGCGCGACCCGCCGCATGTCCGCCAGCACCTGCGCCGGGCGGCGTACCGCCTGAAGCGTCAGCGAGAGCACCGCGCAGTCGAACTCGTCCGGGCCGAGGTGCGGCAGCTCGTCCTCGAGGTTGCGCTGGGCGACCGGCACGCCCCGCGCGACGCAGGCGTGGAAGCCCTCCTCGGACTGCTCGATGCCGTAGCCGGCGCAGTCCTGCTCGGCGATGAGGTGCTCCAGCAGGGCGCCGTCGCCGCAGCCGAGGTCGAGGACCCGCGCGCCGCGGCCGACGAGCTCCGCCACCAGCAGCAGATCGGGACGCACGGCGTCAGGCCCCCCGCTCCGCCGCCAGGCGGTCGAGGAACCCGGCGACGGTCCGGTGGTACTCGGGCACCGGCATGAGGAAGGAGTCGTGCCCGTGCGGCGCGGAGATCTCGCGGAACGTCACCGGCACGCGCGCCGCGGTGAGCGTCCGCACGATGTCACGGGCGTGCTCGGTCGAGAAGCGCCAGTCGGAGTCGAAGGAGAGCACGAGGAAGCTCGTGTCGACCCGCGCCAGCTTCTCGGCGGTCGCGACCGGCTCGCCGAACGGGTCGTAGTAGTCCATGACCCGCGTCAGGTACAGGTACGTGTTGGCGTCGAAGCGCTCGACGAACGACTGCCCCTGGTAGTGCAGGTAGCTCTCGACCTCGAAGTCGACCTCGAAGCCGTGGCGCGGCTCGTCGGCGTCCTGGATGCGGCGGCCGAACTTCTCCCGCATCGACTCCTCCGACAGGTACGTGATGTGCCCGATCATGCGGGCGAGGGCGAGCCCGCGGTCCGGGCGCGCGTCGCCGTAGTAGTCCCCGCCCGCGAAGTCGGGGTCGCGCATGATCGCCTCGCGCGCGACCGCCGAGAACGCGATGTTCTGCGCCGACAGCCGCGCCGACGCCGCGACCAGCAGCGCGCCGTCCATCTCCCCCGGGTGGTCCAGCGCCCATTGGAGGACCTGCATGCCGCCGAGCGAGCCGCCGATCGCGGCGAGCAGCCGCTCGATCCCCAGGTGCCGCACGAGCGCGCGATGCACCGTCACGAGGTCGCCGACCGCGAGCTGCGGGAAGCGCAGGCCGTACGGCTCCCCGGTCGCCGGGTCGACGGACCCCGGCCCGGTCGTCCCCTTGCAGCCGCCCAGCACGTTGGCGCAGATGACGAACAGACGATCGGTGTCCAGGGGGCGGCCCGGGCCGATGATGTTGTCCCACCAGCCGGGTCGCGTCTCGCCGTCGTGGCGGCCGGCGGCGTGCGCGTCGCCCGTCAGCGCGTGGCAGACGAAGACCGCGTTGGACCGTGTCGGGTTCAGCTCGCCGTAGGTCTCGTAGGCGACCTCGACGTGCTCCAGACGGGCGCCGGACTCGAGCACCAGCGGGTCGTCCTCG
>JANJUA010000092.1 GCA_024710825.1 Solirubrobacteraceae bacterium | reverse complement strand
GAGGACGCGCCGAGGGACCTGGTGGAGCTCGAGCGGGCGCTGCGGCGCGCCGGGTGGCCGGTGGCGCCGGGGACGACGCTGCTGGCGCTCGAGCGGCGCTACCCCCACAGCGCGGGCACGCGCGCGTACCTGCGGGCGCTGTCGCAGCGACGCTACGGGGCGGGCGGGCCCGGCCCGGGACGAGCCGAGCGCCGGGCGCTGCGACGGGACCTGGCGGCCGGTCGCGGGTGGCTCGGCCGGCTGCGCGCCCTGTGGGCGCTACCGCCCCGCTGGGGCCTACACTGAGCGGCTCGGATGGACAACGTCTACGACCTCTTCCAGCGCGGCAAGGCGCTCCTGGCGGACGGCGACTTCCATGCGGCCGCCGTCCCTCTGGCCCGGGCCCGGGACCTCGAGCCCGACAAGGCCTCGATCCGCGAGGCGCTCGGCCGCGCCCTGTTTCGCTCCCAGCGCTACGAAGCCGCCGCCGCCGAGTTCCGGGCCGTCGTCGAGTCGACGCCGACCAACGACTACGCGCAGTTCTGCCTCGGCCGCTCGCTCCAGCAGCTCGGCCGCCACGCCGAGGCGCGCAAGCCGTTCGCCCTGGCCGCGCAGCTCCGCCCCGAGCGGCGCGACTACGCGCAGTACCGCGAGGCCAACTCCCGCCGCGCCGCGTGACCCACGGGGTGGGCGGGGTCCGACCCGCGGCGACGGCTGCGGTGGCTGCCGCGCGGCGCCGCCTCGGCACCCCTGGCCCGCCGGACGTTCCGTCACTTGACGTCCACCACGGACGCGAAGTGACGGCACGGGGGCGTGCCGTCAGCTCTCGGCGGGCAGCCGGCGCAGGTCCGCCGCCGCGCTGACGAGCAGCCCGAGCAGGCGGTCGACCTCGGTCGCGACGACCGCCGCGGCGGGCAGGTCGCCCACGACCCAGACCGCGCCCGCACCCGTGTGCGCGTAGCGCACCAGCGCCAGCGAGCGGTTGCGCAGCAGCACCCCGTGGTCGTCGACCTGGCCGGCTTGAACCACCTCGGCCTGGGCGCGCAGCAGCCCCTGGCGCAGGGTCAGGCCGACGTGCAGCGGCCAGCCCGCCACGTCGTCCAGCGTCACGCCCCACTCGCCCGGCGCCACGCGCCGCCAGGAGGCCTCGATCCCGGCCAGATAGCCGTCCACGATGTCCGCGCTCACGACCACATCGTGCCACGGAGGGGGTGCTACGCTGCCGGGACAGCTTTCGATTGCCGGCCCCGCGGGGGCCGGAGCCGGACCGGAAGTGGGCGATCGCCCACTTCTTTTCGTTTCTGCACCAGGAAGGAGGGAGAGATGCACCCGATTCAGACCAAGATCGAGGCCAGCCTGGCCGAGTCCGCGCCGGACGTCGAGGTGCTGCTCGCCGAGGTGGCGGGAGACACGCTGCGTCTCTTCATCGACCACCCCGACGGGGTCGGGCTCGCGCTCTGCGAGCGCGTCACCCACCTCCTGCCGGACGTCCGCGAGCAGTACGCGCTCGAGGTCTCCAGCCCCGGCGCCGAGCGCCCGCTCTCCAAGCCCGCGCACTACCGCCGCTTCCTCGGGCGGCGCGCGCGGGTGCGCACCCGCGAGGCGCGCGACGGCCACAAGACCTTCACCGGCGAGCTCGTCGGCGCCTCGGACGCCGAGGTCACCATCGCCGCCGGCACCGGGGTCGTCGCGATCCCGTACGACGACATCACCCGTTCGAACCTCGTCGAGGAGTAGCCAGCATGTCCCGTGAAGTCGTTGAGGCCATGACCGCTCTCGCGAGCGAGAAGGGCATCTCGTCGGAGAAGCTCATGCTCGCGCTCCAGGACGCGCTCCTGGCCGCCTACAAGAAGCAGCCCGGCTCGGCGAAGTACGCCCGCGTCGAGCTCGATCGCGAGACCGCGGACTTCCGCGTGATCGAGCTCATCATCCCCGAGCGCCTGGAGGCGCAGCTCATCGTCGAGACGATCGACGAGGGCACGACGATCGACCCCGAGACGGGGGAGATGCGCGAGCCCGAGGACCCGGAGATCGACCCGGTCAAGTTCGAGGAGTACAAGGACCAGATCGACGAGCGCGACGTCACGCCCGACGACTTCGGCCGCATCGCCGCCCAGACCGCCAAGCAGGTCATCCTCCAGCGCATCCGCGAGGCGGAGCGCGACATGATGTACGAGGAGTACCGCGACCGCGTCGGCGAGCTCATCACCGGCATCGTCCAGCAGAAGGACGCCCGCTACACGCTGATCCAGCTGCGCGAGCGCGTCGAGGCGCTGCTGCCCAAGAGCGAGCAGGTCGAGGGCGAGCGCTACGAGCACAACCAGCGCGTCAAGGCGGTCATCAAGGAGGTCTCGCCCTCCACGAAGGGGCCGAGCATCATCGTCTCGCGCCGCGATCCCGAGCTCATCAAGTCGCTGTTCGAGCTCGAGGTCCCGGAGATCGCCGACGGCCTGGTCGAGATCGAGAACGTCGCCCGCGAGCCCGGCTACCGCTCGAAGATCGCGGTCGTCAGCCATGCGGACGGGGTGGACCCGGTCGGCGCCTGCGTCGGCCCGCGCGGCTCCCGCGTGCGCATGGTCGTCTCCGAGCTGCGCGGCGAGAAGATCGACATCATCCCCTACAACGACGAGCCCGCCCGCTTCGTCGCCAAGGCCCTGAGCCCGGCGCGCGTGCGCGAGGTGCTCGTGGACGACGAGGCTCGGCAGGCCACCGTCATCGTCCCCGACGACCAGCTCTCGCTGGCGATCGGCCGCGAGGGCCAGAACGCCCGCCTCGCCGCCCGGCTGACCGGCTGGCGCATCGACATCAAGTCGGAGACCGAGTTCGCCACGGAGGACCGCCGCGGCGAGGACGGCGAGGAGGACGCGGCGGGCGACGGGCGCTGCCACGCGGTGCTCGCCAACGGCCGCCGCTGCCCGAACGCGGCGCTGTCGGGATCGCGCTACTGCGGCCTCGCGGCGCACCAGGCGCTCGTGGACTACGAGACCGACGACGTCACCGTCCTCACGGGCGAGGACGACGAGGACGACGACGCGGTCGAGGTCGAGGCGGTCGCCGCCGAGGAGGAGCCCGTGGCCGCGGAGGCGGCGGGCGAGGGAGAGGCGGCCGAGGCCGCCCCGGTCGGCGCCGAGAGCGACGATGGCCTGGAGCCCACCCCCGAATCGGCGGAGCCCGACGGGGAGGCGGAGGAGTCCTGACGGAGCCGGTCCGCCGCTGCGCGGGCTGCGGGGGCCGCGCCCCGCAAAGAACGCTCCTGCGCCTTGCCCTCGTCGACGGCGGCCGCGCGGTCTTCGACCGCGAGCGGCGCCTCGGAGGGCGCGGCGCCTACGTCCATCCGGACCCTGCGTGCCTCGAGCGCGCGGTCCGGCGCGGCGGCCTCGCGCGTGCCTTCAGGGCACGGGTGTGCTCCGCGCCCCAAGCACTAGACTCGGATTGAGCCAATGGCAAAGAAGCGAATCTCCGACATCGCCGAGACGCACGGCCTGAACCCGAAGGACCTCGCCAAGCAGCTGCAAGAGGCCGGGTTCAGCGTCCCGTCGGCAAACTCCACCATCGACGAGAAGCTCGCGCTCCGCGTGGTGAAGGCCAACGAGCCGACCAACGGCCAGTCGCATCCCAACCGCGTCGGCGACCTGCCGCCGGAGCTGCGCCGCGAGCGTCCCGCGCGTCCGCGCCAGGACGGCGGCCAGGGCGGCCAGCGCCAGGCAGGCCAGCGCCAGGGCGGCGGCCAGGGCGGTCGCGGCCCCGGCGGGCCG
>JANJUA010000016.1 GCA_024710825.1 Solirubrobacteraceae bacterium | reverse complement strand
GCGACGGCCGCCGCGCCCGCGCGCGTCCCCCGCCCCGCGCGCCTGTCGGCGCCGGCGCTCCTGGTCGCCCGGACCTCGACGGGGCATCGCTCGCCCGCATGGCTCGCGCGCCGCCTCGCCGGGCGCGCGCCGCCCGCCTTCGGCTGACCGTCCGTCCGTCATCCCGAAGGAGGAACCGAACCCCCATGACCGGTAGCAACCGGATCGCCGTGCTCGCCGTCGCCGTGGTCGTCGCCGTCGTCGGCTTCTTCGTGGCGCGTGACGCCGCCGACGACGAGTCGAGCACGACGGCGACCGTCACCGTCACGCAGACCGCCACCGCCCCGTCCGAGGTCGAGGCTAACCCTGAGGTCGAGCCTGAGTCCCAGGCGCCTGAGCCGGAGCCCGAGCGCCCGGCCGAGCCGCGCCCGCGCGCGTCCCCCGCCCCGCGCGCCTGTCGGCGCCGGCGCTCCTGGTCGCCCGGACCTCGACGGGGCACCGCTCGCCCGCCTGGCTCGCGCGCCGCCTCGCTGGGCGCGCGCCGCCCGCCTTCGGCTGACCGTCCGTCCGTCATCCCGAAGGAGGAACCGAACCCCCATGACCGGTAGCAACCGGATCGCCGTGCTCGCCGTCGCCGTGGTCGTCGCCGTCGTCGGCTTCATCGTGGCGCGTGACGCCGCCGACGACGAGTCGAGCACGACGGCGACCGTCACCGTGACGCAGACCGCCACGGCCCCGTCCGAGGCCGAGGCTGAGCCTGAGGTCGAGCCTGAGCCTGATGCTTCCGAGCCCGAGCGCCCGGCCGAGGCGCGCCCGCCGTTGATAGTCGTACGTGACGGCGAGCCCGACGGAGGCGTCCGGGAGCTGAGCTTCGAGAAGGGCGAAGAGGTGGACTTCCGGGTGCGCTCCGACGCCGCCGACGAGGTCCACGTCCACGGCTACGACGAGACCGCCGCGCTGCCCGCGGGCAAGACCGTCCGCATCCGCTTCCCGGCGAGCATCGACGGACGCTTCGAGGTCGAGCTCCACGGCGCGCACACGCAGATCGCGCGGCTCGAGGTGACGCCGTGAGGCGCCGTCTGCCGGTGGCGGTCGCCGCGGTCGTCGTCGCCGCCCTGGTCCTTCCCGCGGCGGCCTCGGCGCACGGGCTCGTCGGCAAGCAGGACCTGCCGATCCCGCGCTGGCTGTTCGCCTGGGGCGCGGCGATGGTCCTGGTCCTCTCGTTCGTGGCCCTCGCGACCCTCTGGCCGCGTCCGCGGATGCAGGAGCTGCGCGAGCGCGTCGTGTGGGCGGGCATCCCGCGCGTCCTGGAGGTCCTGTGCGGCGCGGTGGGCGTCGCCGTGTTCGGGATCGTCGTCTACGCCGGCCTGGCGGGCAGCCAGAGCCCGCTGGAGAACCTGGCGCCGACGTTCGTCTACGTCGTCTTCTGGGTCGCGGTGCCGTTCGCGTCGCTCCTGCTCGGCGACGTCTTCCGCGCGTTCAACCCGTGGCGCGCCGTAGCGCGCGCCGTCGCGTGGGCCGCGGGACGGGTGATGCCCGCGGGCGCGCTGCCCGAGCCACTCGCCTACCCGGTGCGCCTGGGCCGCTGGCCCGCGGCGGCGGGCATCCTCGTGTTCGCCTGGGTGGAGCTCGTCTCGGTCAACCGCGACGACCCCAGCCTGCTGGCGATCCTCGCGCTCGCCTACGCCGCCGTGCAGCTCGTCGGCATGAGCCTCTACGGAATCGACCCGTGGCTGCGCAACGCGGACCCGTTTGGGGTCTTCTTCGGGCTGCTCGCGCGGGTCGCGCCGCTGCGCTGGCGCGACCGCTCGCTCGTCGTCCGCCGGCCGCTTTCCGGGCTGCCGTCCCTCGACCCCCGCGCCGGGACCGTGGCGCTCGTCTGCGTGGCGATCGGGACGACGACGTTCGACGGCTTCTCGATGGGGACGCTGTGGAACGACGTCGCGCCCGACCTCCAGCAGTGGTTCATCGACGTCGGCCTCTCGGCGCAGGACGCGCTCCAGCTCGCCTTCACGATCGGCCTCGTCGGCTGCGTGCTGGCGGTCTACGGGCTCTACCGGCTCGGCATCGCCGGCATGCGCACGGTGGGGGAGGGCCACGACGCGCGCGAGCTGGCCGGCCTCTTCGCCCACACGCTCGTGCCGATCGCCTTCGCCTACCTCGTCGCCCACTACTTCTCGCTGCTGGGCTACCAGGGGCAGGCGCTGGCCTATCTCGTGTCCGACCCGCTCGGCGACGGCTCGAACCTGTTCGGCACCGCCGCGGCGACGATCGACTACGGCTGGATCAGCGCGACCGGCGTCTGGTACGTGCAGGTCGGGGCGCTCGTGGTCGGCCACGTGGCGGGCCTCGCGCTGGCGCACGACCGCGCCCTGGCGGTCTACCGCGACCCGCAGGCGGCGACGCGCTCGCAGTACTGGATGCTCACAGTCATGGTCGGCTTCACGAGCCTCGGCCTGTGGCTGCTGTCGGCGTCGGCGCAATGACCGAGCTGCCCATCGCCCACATCGGCCACTGGTGGACGTCGCTGCTCTACCTGGCCCCGGTCCTGCTCGTCGTGGTCTGGCTGGCGGTCCAGAGCTGGCGCCAGCGGCGCCAGGATCGGACCGACCGATGACTTAGCCTGAGCCGGACGGGGAATGGGGTCCTGCGATGACGATGACGGCCGACCAGCTGCGCGCGCTCCTGCAGGACGTGCCCGACACGCGGGAGATCGTGATCTGTCGCGACGCGGCCGAGGACGAGCTCGTGGCGGCGTGGCGGGAGGCGCACGCCGAGGCGACCCGGGCGCTGGACCGCTGGCGCGCGGCGCCGGGCGCCGAGGCGTTCGCCGTCTACCGTGCGGCGGCCGACCGCGCGGACGCGGCGAGCGAGGCGATCGCCGGCTGACGGACCGCGGCGATCACGCCGGCTCGGCCTCGAGCTTGGCGATGTCGTGCGCGAGCCCCTCGGGCGTGAGCTGGTCGACGGGGAAGCCGATCCGCCGGCGCCCGTCGCGGTCGAGGACCACGACGTGAGCGGTGTGCTCGAAGCCCTCGCCCTGCGGTTGGATGCCGTAGTCCTTCCAGATCGGCTCGAGCGCGGCTCGGTCGCCGAGCAGGAAGGTCATGCGGCGCGTGAGCTTCTGGTCGAGGAGGAACTGCCGGGCGCTGCGCTGCGTGTCGTTGGCGGGGTCGACGCTGATGGCGAGCGCGGGGACGTCGTGGCCGAGGATGTCGAGCGCCCCGCGGATCTGCTGCGCGGCCAGCGGGCAGGTGTCCTCGCAGGTGGAGTAGAGGAAGGTCAGGACGGTGACCCGGCCCCGGCTGTCGGCGAGGCTGACGGGCTCGCCGTCCTGATCGGTCAACGTGAAGTCGCGGATCGGGATGTCCGGCGGCTGCTGCGCCCCCGCCCACGCGTCGGCCGTGGCCGGCGGCGAGCCGTCGTCGCTCCAGCCGGCGGCCAGCAGCCCGATCCCGGCCGCGAGCACGCAGGCGAAGGCGGTGACGAGGGCGAGGTGGACACGACGCATGACGTCCATGATGGCGAACCGGCCGAGACGGCTCTGCGAGGCGCGTCAGGAAGCTATACTTTCTGAAGCACCCGAACCCCGACAGGAATTCATCCCATGACCCCCAGCGGCGCCGACTACATCCGCCAGATCAAGGAGCAGATCTCCGAGGTGGACCCCTCCGAGGTCCGTGAGCTCCTGGACGAGGGGATCGCGCTGGTCGACGTCCGCGAGTCGGACGAGTGGGACGCCGGCCATCTGCCGGGCGCCGCCCACGTCCCGCGCGGGCACCTCGAGTCGCGGATCGACGGCGCGGTGCCCGACCGCGACCAGCGCGTCGTCCTCTACTGCGCCGGCGGCACCCGCTCGGCGCTGGCCGCCAAGACGCTCGCCGACCTCGGCTACGCCAACGTCGAGTCGATGACGGGCGGCTACACGCTGTGGAAGGACCGCGGCTACGAGGTGGACGTCCCTCGCCGGCTCACCGCCGAGCAGCGCGAGCGCTACTCGCGCCACTTCCTGCTGCCGGAGATCGGCCAGGCCGGCCAGGAGAAGCTGCTCGACGCGAAGGTGCTGCTGCTCGGCGCCGGCGGGCTCGGCGCGCCGACGGCGCTGTACCTCGCGGCGGCCGGCGTCGGCACGATCGGCGTCATCGACAACGACGTCGTCGATCTCTCCAACCTCCAGCGCCAGGTCATCCACACCACCGACCGCATCGGCGAGCTGAAGGTCGACTCGGCCGAGCAGGCGATGAAGGCGATCAACCCGGGCATCGAGGTCGTCAAGTACCCGTTCCGGCTGAGCGCCGAGAACATCCTGGAGGTCATCGAGGGCTACGACGTGATCGTCGACGGCCTCGACAACTTCCCGACGCGCTACCTGCTCAACGACGCCACCGTGCGTCTGCAGATCCCGGTCGTCTCGGCCTCGATCCTCGGCTTCGACGGGCAGCTCTCGGTCTTCAAGCCCTACGACGGGCCGTGCTACCGCTGCCTGTACCCCGTGCCGCCGCCGGCCGAGCTGGCGCCGTCCTGCGGCGCCAACGGCGTCCTGGGCGTGCTGCCCGGCACGATGGGGCTGCTCCAGGCCACGGAGGTGGTCAAGCTGATCGTGGGCATCGGCGAGCCGCTCGTCGGCCGCCTGCTGCTCTACGAGGCGCTCGGCGCGACGTTCACGGAGCTCAAGGTCCGCCGCGATCCGGAGTGCCCCGTCTGCTCGCGCGCGCCGGAGGACATCACCGACGAGGAGATGGGCGTCTTCCCCGATTACGAGGCGTTCTGCGCCGCGGCCGGCTAGCGGCGCTAGGGTTCCGCTCCCTATGGCAACCGTCCGCATCCCCCCGGTCCTGCGCTCGTCCGTCGGCGGCGCGAAGGAGGTCGGCGCCGCCGGCTCCGACGTCGGCGCCGTGCTCCGCTCGCTCGCCGACCAGCACCCCGCCACTCGGAGCCAGCTCTTCGGCGACGACGGCGAGCTCAACCGCTACGTCAACGTCTACCTCAACGACGAGGACGTGCGGGTCCTGGACGGCCTCGCGACCGCGGTCGACGAGAGCGACGTGATCGTGATCCTCCCCGCGATGGCCGGCGGGGCCTGCTGACCCCAGAGCTACACTTCGTGAAGTAATGGCCCTCCCCGAGTTGCGCAACCGGCCCTGCGGCGGCCGCTACGGCGACATCGTCCAGGCGATCGGCAACACGCCGCTCGTGGAGCTCAAGCGGCTGTCCCCGAAGCCTGGCGTCCGCATCTGGGCGAAGATGGAGTCGTTCAACCCGACCGGCTCGGTCAAGGACCGCGTCGCGCGCGCCCTCATCGAGGACGCCGAGGAGAAGGGGCTCATCCGGCCCGGCCAGACGATCCTCGAGCCGACCTCCGGCAACACCGGCATCTCGCTGGCGATGATCTGCTCGCGCAAGGGCTATCCGCTGAAGGTCGTCATGCCCGACAACGTGACGCCCGAGCGCACCCAGCTGCTGGAGATGTACGGCGCCGAGATCGTCTACTCGCCGGGCGCCCAGGGCTCCAACGGCGCCGTCGCCATGGCGCTGGAGATGGCGGAGGGCGACGCGACGTACTACCTGCCCTACCAGTACGGCAACCCGGCGAACCCGGGCGCCCACTACCACGGCACGGCGCCCGAGATCCTCGAGGAGCTCGACGGCGACGTCGCCGCGTTCGTCGCGGGCCTGGGCACGGGCGGCACGCTCATGGGCAACGGCCGGCGCCTCAAGGAAGAGCTCGGCGACGCGGTGAAGATCGTGGCCGCCGAGCCGATGCAGGGCGAGCCCGTCCAGGGGCTGCGCTCGCTCGACGACGGCTTCATCCCGCCGATCATCGACCTCTCCGTGCTCGACCGGAAGATCTTCGTCACCAACCGCGACGCGATCGTCTGGACACGCAAGCTTCTCGACGAGGAGGGCGTCTTCGCCGGCGTCTCGACGGGCGCCATCGCCCGCGTGGCGGTGCGGATCGCGGGCGAGATCGACGAGGGCAACGTCGTCTTCCTGGTCGCGGACGACGGCTGGAAGTACCTCTCCAGCGGCATCTACACGCTCCCGGTGGACGAGGTCGAGAACCTCGACTCCACGGTCTGGTGGTAGAACAGGACCATGCTGCCAGGATCGATCGGGCCCATGGAAGTCGTCGTCGTCCTCATCATCGCGCTGATCGTCCTCGGTCCGTCCAAGCTGCCGAACGCGGCGCGCTCGGTCGGTAAGGGGATGCGCGAGTTCAAGGCCGCCCTCACCGACGCGGATCCGCGCCGGGACGACGAGGACGCCGAGTTCCCCGGGCTCGACTCGCCCAAGTCGTGAGGATCCCGCAGGAGCTGGTCGACCAGATGGTCGACCACGCCCGCGAGGAGGCCCCGAACGAGTGCTGCGGGTTCGTCGCCCGGCGCGGTGACGAGGCCGTCGAGGTCCGCCGGATGGTCAACGAGGCGGCCAGCCCGCTGCGCTTCGAGATCGACGGCCTCGCGGCCTACCGGGCGATCGACGCGTTCGAGGCCGCCGGCCACGAGCTCGGCGCGATCTACCACTCGCACACGCGCACCGAGCCGTACCCGTCGCAGACCGACATCAACTTCGCGGCCAACTGGCCGGGCGTCGAGTGGGTCATCGTCGGGCTGGACCGGCGCGGCGAGGCGACCGTGCGCTCCTACCTCATCGAGGACGGCCACGTCCGCGAGCTCTGACCCCCTGGTGAAGGTCGCGGGGGCCCGCAACCAGGCGGAGGCCGAGTTCCTCCAGGGCCTGCTGCGGGAGGAGGGGGTGCCGTCGACGCTGCGGCGCACCGCGGGGTTCGACGTCCCGGACTTCCTCGCGGCCGGACCGCGCGACGTGCTGGTGGCGCGCTCGACGCTCGAGACGGCCCGCGACGTTCTGCTCCAGTCGGACCTCGGATCGGTCCTGCCGGGAGGCGACCGCACGGACCCCCCGTGGCGGGTGGCGGCGGTCCTGGTCGCGGGGCTCGTGGTGCTCGCGCTGA